>NZ_JBRKNW010000012.1:0-77355 GCF_053010325.1 Streptococcus sp. P25B114
ATTACTGATTATATTTTTTACTATAACAACAAACGAATCAAAGCAAAATTAAAAGGACTTAGTCCTGTCCAATACAGAACTAAATCCTTTCAATAATTATTTGTCCAACTTTTTGGGGTCAGTACACTGACAGCAGATAGTTCATAAATAAAGCCCCGTCCCTGCTGGTAGCCGATAAGTGCTTGCTGGCTCATAACTTTCTCCTTTCTTCCTGCATGTAGTAGTTGGTCAAGGCCAGAGGGTCCACTCCCATTCTCTGAGCCAAATGGAAAATAGAGGTCTCTTTCAAATTAGCCTGGTCAATGATAGCGGCATCCGAAAGGATTTCCGCTGGAGACTGGTCCGCAATAATCTGACCATCCACCACAACCAGGGCCCGGTCCGAATAATCCAGCATCAGCTGCATATCGTGGGTAATCATGACAATGGTATGACCTTGTCGATTGAGCTCGTCTAAGAAATCCATCATCTCACGGTAATGACGCTCATCCTGCCCAGCTGTTGGCTCATCCAGCAGAATAATTTCCGGCTCCAGTACCAAAATGGAGGCAATGGTCACCCGCTTCTTCTGACCGTAGGATAGGGCTGAAATCGGCCACTTACGGAATGAATAGAGACCACAAACTTCCAGAGCCTTATGCACCCGCTTTTCGAGTTCTTCTTGACCCACTCCACGCATTCTCAAACCGAGAGCCACTTCATCAAAAATCATGGTCTGGCTGATCATCTGATTGGGATTTTGCAGGACATAGCCAATCCGCTCGGCCCGTTCTTTGACCGAATCGTCCTTGATGGATTGCCCCTGCCAGATAAAGTCTCCTTCCACATCCAGAAAACCACAGAGAGCCTTGGCTAGGGTCGATTTTCCGGCTCCATTTTTCCCGACAATAGCCAGACGTTCCCCCTTATAGAGGGTGAAATGGATGTCCTTGAGGGCCTGTTTCTGCGGATAGGAGAAGTTCAGGTTTTTAACCTCTAGCAAGCTCGGCTTGGCAAGGACCTCTTCTCGGTCTAAGAGCAAATCCACTGATTGAAGTCCTGTCAAATCAAGACCTGACAGGCTTGATAAAGAATTTGCCTGCTCCAGAGGGTAGCCCATAGCCCGTAGGGTTGCCAAATAGAGTGGCTCGCGGATGCCATTTTCCACCAAGAGCTTGGTCTGCAAGAGTTGATCCGGCTGACCGTTGAATAGGATTTGTCCCGCATTGATGAGAACGATGCGGTCCACCTGTCTATAAAGAACATCTTCCAAGCGATGCTCGATGATAATGGTGGTCGCTCCCTCCTGCTGGTGCAGGCGATCAATCAAGTCAATGGTGTCCTGTCCAGACTTGGGATCCAGATTGGCCAGTGGTTCATCAAAGAGCAAAATCGGACTTTCATCAATCAGGACACCTGCCAGACTGACCCGTTGCTTCTGTCCACCAGACAGGTCCTGGGGACGGTGGTTGAGAAGCTGGTTTAATTCCAAACGATTGGACCAATCAGCCACTTTTTGCTGCATCAGTTCTTGACTTTCCATGTCATTTTCCAAGGCAAAGGCCAAATCCTCTGCCACAGACAGACCGATAAACTGACCGTCCGTATCCTGCAAAACAGTCGATACTAGCAGGGATTTTTCATAAATAGACAGGTCAAAAGCCTCCTGACCATCTATCAAGAGCTGGCCGCTATGACTACCTTGGTAAATATTGGGAATAATGCCGTTAAGACATTGACCCAGTGTTGACTTACCAGAGCCCGAAGGTCCAACAATCAAGACTTTCTCACCTTTATATATGCTTAAGTTGATATCCCTCAATGTCGGCTCCTGCTGGGCCTTGTATTGAAAGCTAAAATCCTTGAATTCAATGAGTTTTTCCATAGTACCTATTATACCAAAAAGATGATTGAAAATCGGCTAGAATTACTAAAAACTTCTGAATGTTCTAATTTTTTAACAACTTAGGGATAAAAATAAGGGAATAATTTTATTTTCCCTTACCAGAATGTAGACAGACTATACTTTGGAAAAATAAACTGAGTAGCTCTGCTAGAAAAATTAAAAAATTAGTCTCATTTTGCGAGCGAAGCGGGCCTACACCGAGACTTTCCGCTGTAATGAAAATGCTTGAGACGTTGTCGTCTCAAGCATTCGGAGCTGTTGAGACCTTAGGCTCAATGGCTAGGTATGGAATTCCGTAGGTAGCTCAAACAGTCAGAGAGACTGTTTGAGGAGTAAACCCAGAAACAAGAAAGTTTACTACCGTCCGACATCACCTCAGGAAAGTCCTAAAAGAGGCTTTGTCTACAAACTCATAAGGGAATTTGAGATCCCCTTACACATCTACTTATTTTGATAGTTGTAAAACCTTGGCTACTGCTTCATCCTCTTTCATTGCTTTCATGAAACGATTAAGATGCCTAGCCACCCTGCCCTTGATTTTTCAATGTAGAAAGACATAGGGACCTCCTAATTTTAAAACTGCTATCAAACCCACTTCACTCTTTCAGCTGACATTTCAAGTACTCAATAGCCTCCTTGGTCAAGCGTCTAGGACCTCGGACTGCCTTGATACCCAGAGCCATCATCCTTTGACGAGGCAAGATGTCATCTGGCAACTGTGCAATCAACTCGACCTGCATGACTGACTTGTCACTTGGGATATCCGACTGACCATGATTGGTGACATTGGCTTGCAAAACCCGACAGACATAGCGAATGGCCTGAACAGGCGCCGTCATGTAAATGGCTACGATGTCCCCAGCTTGAATGGTTGATTTTTGTGGCCAATAGACTACCTTATTTTCCGCAAACTCGGTATCAATATCATAGACCTTGGGATTGGCAGGAATAACCCAGTAATCAGGTCCCTGCACTGCCTTGTAGGATTTTGGTCCTACCAGATGGCGACTTTTCTCAAGGAGGGCAAACACCGTCTGGTCCTCCACCGTATCATCCAGCAAGACCGACACCCAGGCCTTCTTCGACATATGGTAGGCAGGGAAGATGCCCGACTGACTCAGCAGCTCTGCTGTTTCCCGACCGTCAACCTTGAGATTGACAATCTCCACCTCTTCTTGAGAACCGCTCCCATCCAGCTTGTCCCTCGGAATCTGACTGACCAGGGCGTACCACTTGTTATTGGCAGGGTGGCGAAAGGCCCCATAGGTCGGCAACTTGGCAAAGGGATAGTCAGGCAGGTCACCCCACTTCTCCTTGATGAACTGGGCTATGCGGTTGCTTTGGTCTTTGGAAAATGGCAGAGCGACACAACAAGCCTCCTCTACCCGATCCAAAATGGACTGATAAGCCTCACGCACCTGCCCCACAAAAGCCCCAGCTTGCGCAGTCACCAGATGGGCGGTATAGACCTCCTCCATCTCACAATCCCAAATATAAGACGACAGCTGACCAGCCTCATCCACCTCCACCACCGCCTCAAACTGCCCCTCCATGAAGACCTCACGGTAGATGTAACGATTGTTGGCGAAAAGGAAACCGAAAGGGAGGAGAGAGGGGAGGTGAATTTGTAGTTTGCTATTTACATTTGTCATTTTTTCCTTTTCTACTAACCCAGCCAATCGCATCTGTTGGTGGATTTTCAGTATCAATCCAAATAAATTCAATACCGATTTCACCATTTTTGAATTTGGTTAATCGAATACCATTTATTTCCAGAGATTCTAATTTCTTGCCTGTCAATACTTCACGTTCAGCTAATTGAAATACACCTCTCAGTAACCATTCCCCAAGAATATCTTGCCTATCCACCGACTGAATGGCCTTGCCTGATTCTTGATTGATGTAGGCTTCAATAGCATCTCCTGATGATAGAAAACGAAGCGTAAAAGTTCGTTCTTCTTTCGACAGTGCCAATTTTTTGCCTGTTTCATCAAATGTCCCAACATTGTGACCGAAAAAGTCTGGTCGAGCATCATGAAACTTTTTAGAATCCGGCAGTGGAATGTAAACTTCACTAACTGGACGGTAAACCAATTTCTCCAGTTTTTCAGATAGCTTTTCAATTCTCGACTTCTGAGCAAAGTTTATCAAGGCAGTCCGAATTTTTTTCATTTCAGCTTTTTCTTCTTTAGAGGACCACTTTTTCAATAAAATTTCCTCCAAAGAATAGGTTACAAATGCAAGTTCTTCCGAGCTGAGCTGATCCGAAAATTCCTCTTGGATTCTCTGAATGCGTGATAATCTATCTTTTTTAGCTAACTTAGCTCCACCATTAAAGGCATTAAAGCCTGAATTTTCTTCAACATGACCATGCTTATCTGTGATAACCCATGACACTGTATCAAGAACTTGGTTTTCTTTCTCATCCGCAGATAAAGTGTGGAGATTTTCAAAAATATAAAATGGATCTACCACATAGTCCACATCCCATGTATCTACAACTATCTCTTTGTTATGGAATGTCATGTGAAGTTGACTATCTGCTGCGGTATATTTGTAATCATGTTGGCCATCTGTAAAGGCAAAATTTGTCGGAGTTTTTAGACTGGTCGCTCCCTTAATCTGTAAATTTTCGACATCAATCGGAAGGTAACTGGTTTCTCCTACAAAAATTTGTGGCTTAGCTCCCTTTGCCGTTGGCATTAAGACATGGTAAACAGACTCCACCGTTGAGTCCGATGCAAAACCACGAATTTGTGCTTTTGAAGATTCAATCCGCTGGTTACGCAAGAGAGAAATTTCCTTGGCCAGTTTCAAGTAAAGTGCCTGATTATTTTTATCTGCCGTTGCTTTATCTGGAGCAATCATCGCATTAAACTTAATCTCTTGTAAAATCTCGGTCCATCCCTGCGAATCTTTCTTGAACTGGGCAACTTTTTGGTCCCCTGACTGAATGCCGAAAGACTTGATGCCGACTAAGTATTTATACTGACTATCCACCATAACCGAAGCATCAAAAGAAGTGTTGGCAATATCCTCACCAACTGCTTGAAAGGCTCTCTGAAAGACTGTTTCTTGGAATTTGGAATTGATAATCGGAGCTACATAATTAAAGGTTTCATTTTCCTCATCTGTTTCAGACTTTTGCGAAAAAGCCTCGCTCAGACTCGCAAAATTGGTAATCAGTGTCCGATACTTTTCTTTCTGCTCTGCTTTTAATTTTTCCCACATAGACTTTACCTCATTTTCTAATCATAGTATAGCAAAAGAAGACTAGATTTTCACTAGTCCCCTTACCTAATTATTCGTAATAACAATACTATAAAATTCTAAATTCCCACCTTTTTTGACCAAACGTAGATAGTCTTCGTCTGACAAAATTCCTAAACCGTCATTGTAGCTATCTAACTTAGCAATTGCTTCGTCGTAGGTCGCAACAAAGTCTTTCACATAAGACTGCCCTTCAAACTGACCATTCATCTTTGTATAAATGATAGCGACATTGCCAGTTCGTTCCAACTGTGACGGACCAGAGGAAGTTTTCATTGCCTCGGCAATCTTATCCGCAATCCGCTTAATAACTGGTACGACAACACTGTTACCAGCCTGTTTGTAGAGTTGTCCATTGGAAACACCTTCTGGAATCTTGAAGGTCTTTGGATAGCCTTGAACATTAAAGGTTTCTTTCGGTGTCAGTTTACGAATTTCTCCAGTGTCTGTCAAGATGAGGGGGACATTGTGCCCTCCAGTTCCCATATTAGCTGTCAGGGTTGGCACGACACCATTTTTATTTTCCCTTACATACTGGCGTCGCCACTGGTAAACCGTATCCTGGCTGGTAACAGACTCTTTCAACTGGTCAAAGAAGGGCTGTTTCCCTTGACGATAATAGTAATTCTCCTCTGGTTTTGCCCCAAAATCAATAACATCTTGAAGCCCCGTGGTCAGCTTAATTTCCTCTGGAAATTCAAATTTGTCGTAGGCTTCCTTGTTATCAAAGCCAACAATATAGATCCGTTCGCGGTTTTGCGGGATGTTCCCATAGTCCTTGCCGTTCAAGACCTTCCACTTGATAAAGTAATTGTTCTCGGTCAAGGCTTCACGGATAACTTTGAAAGTGTTCCCGTGGTCGTGCGAAACCATGTTCTTTACGTTCTCAACGAAAATCGCCTTGGGTTTCTTGGCTTCAATCATCCGAAGCAACTCAAAGAAAAGGTCGCCACGGTCATCTTCAAAACCCTTGCGGTAGCCGGCAATACTAAAAGCCTGACACGGAAAGCCTCCGACAATCACATCGACTGTTTCCGAAGGAATTTCCTCTGGCAATACTGCGTGAATATCACGCCCGTCCAGATAAGTATCTGGGTAATTCAACTGATAAGTCTGTCTGGCATACTTATCAAACTCGTTGGCATACACCACTCTGAACTCGTTGGTCTGCTCAAAGCCCAACTCAATTCCACCAACACCAGAGAAGAACGCTGCAATAGCAAACTTCCCTTGCTGGCGTGAACTTACAGAATTTGTCATGTAAGCACCTGCTTTCTAAAAGATATTTGAAATCTCAATATTAAACTAGTCCAAAAAGAGTGCTTCAAGCATCTTTTTGATATCAATATATAAATCATCACTCTTTGTCAACTTTCCAAGCGCCCTACGCTGCTCAGCAAAGATAGTGTCTGAATTCACCGATGTATTGTATTCTTCTTCCGCCTTTTTTTTAAAATATTCTTTACCATTAGGATCCTTAACAAAATCATAAGAAGTACCATTTTTTGAAATATCTAGCCTAGCCAAAGCCTCTTCAGGCGTTTTACAAGGAAGAAACTCTACATATCTAGCCCAATAATCAATGAATTGCTTCTGTTTTTTTACTAATTCCTCTTCATTTTTATTACCTTGATTTCCTGAGACATCGATTTTTATATACGAAGCAATAGATAGTTCATTAATTATTTTATCCAAGTTTTTATACTCCGATTCTGGAATATTTTTCGAAACAACTTTACCATTTTCTAAAAAATGGCTCTTGATAAATTCCACCTTCCCTTCATCATAGGAACGTCTCTTATCACCATCTAACCAATAGTATTTATTTTGTTGCTCCTCTATTGCGGATGGCACAATATGATTCTTAACCATCTGCTCTGCTCCACCAGGTAACTGCATGACCCTCACATTATTCTTGATGTTTTCATTTGATTCATGCTCTATGACATATTCCACTGTTGCCTGTGCTAATCTATCTTCGACATATATTAACTTCTTATCTTTATAATCTTCACCTAGTTCAAAAAATGCATTTTGATAGTCAATATTTTCATCAATCCTTATCTTATCACCAAACTTCGAAACTAATTTTATCGCTTCTTTAGGAAAATCTTTGACTAATTGGGTCGAATGTGTCGTAATTACAATCTGATGTTTTTTTGCAATGGCTTGCTCTAAAATAAATTTTTTAAAACGATAAATAGCACTTGGATGTAGAGATATTTCTGGCTCATCAATAAGTACAAGTGATTTTTCGGGAGCATTCAAAATATCATTTACTAGTAAAATAAGCCGTGCTTCCCCAGTTCCTGCAAATGCTTCTGAATATTCTTTACCATTTTTCTGTATCCAAATAGTTTTTGAGGGTTTATTCCCACTGGACTTATTATAAAAATTGTGGGTCAACATTTTTATTTCAGAATACGTTTCCCCCATAATCTCGCTTACTGTTGTACAAACATTACTATCAATAGAGAGGTTTGTATCTACCATTTCTTTTTTATAATAAGAATATTCTGTATCACCATTCTGTAAAACTTTTGCTAATGGTTTCGATCGTCTTCTAATAAAATCTTGTTTAGTTCTTTGAGATTTAGTAGATTCAAAGTTATAATGATAGAAAAACAAATCAAATGCAGAAACATATTCCTTACAATCACAATATACCAC
Organism: Streptococcus sp. P25B114; assembly: GCF_053010325.1. Lineage (NCBI taxonomy): Bacteria > Bacillati > Bacillota > Bacilli > Lactobacillales > Streptococcaceae > Streptococcus > Streptococcus sp. P25B114. The sequence continues at coordinate 7,826 of NZ_JBRKNW010000012.1, forward strand.
ATTCTTTTTCAAAACATCCCAGCGAGATTTAGAAGAACTACCAAATTTTAAATATTCTCCATCTTTCAGTTTTTCCATCCCATACTGTTTTTGAGGTGCATATGGTTCCCAGTAATCATTACCCTTAGCAGTACCAGATCTTCCTTTAAGAATTTCAACAATTTTACCTGCTTCCTTCTGATAGTAGCCGTAAATTAAACAATGTTTCCCCTTTTCATCAATACGATCTACTTCAGTACTAAACCAATAATCAGATACACTATTCCCTTCTGGTGAACCATATAAAGCTTGCAAAATAGAAGTTTTATTCGAACCATTTTGACCAACTAATAAAGTGATGGGATATGTGAAATTTATTCTAGAATCCTTTTCTAAGGCCTTGTATTTCGGAAAACGAATGTGTTCAATATAAGGATAGAAAATATGTTTACTTTTAAACATATTAGTTAATCTATCCAGCAACTCTTTAATATCACTCATCTACTGACAATCTCCTTAACAATCTTTTGAAAATAATTTCCACTAGCTTCAGCTAATTTTACTGGAACTGCGTTTCCAATTTGTTTAGCTAACTGTCCCCTATTACCAATAAAGATATACTCATCGTCAAAAGACTGTAATCTAGCTGCTTCTCGAGCACTCAGAGCTCTATCTTGAGTTGGATGACCAAAGCGTCCCTTAGAATAAGACATACAGCCTCCTGTAATTGTAATAGAAGGTTTAGAAATATCTAAGATACCATATACATCACCGTGTCCACTTTTCCCTATATGACACCTTAATTGCATATTCTCGGGTAAAGAGTTTCGACTTCCACCATTATTTCTAATATGTCGTATCCGTTCAATATTGATTTCTGATAATTTATTTGCTACATGATTATATATACCATCACCAATATACTCTTCACCACCTTCTATCTGAGGCAAATCCATTATTATATCTGCATTTACCCATTTACTCAAACCTCCCTTACCATTTTTAGAATGTGTTTTTGTTGGTAAATCAATTTGAAAATTCTTCGGGGCGATACTTTTCTTCACTCCATGTAAAACTAGTCTTTTACGTGACTGTGGTACCCCAAAATCAGCAGTATTAAGTATGTCATAAATAAAGTGGTAATCTTTGTCGATACCTTCAATAAATTTAGAAAAAATTGATTGATTTTTTGCTCTTGTCATACCAAAAACATTTTCCATCAACAAAAAGTCTGGTTTAATTTCTTTAATTAGTCTTAAATATTGAAAAATTAGTTGATTTCGCTCATCATTTTCATCGTTAGTACCAATTGTGGAAAAACCTTGACACGGAGGACAAGCAACCAATAGTAAACGGTCCTTAAAGTCTAACTCAATCCTTGACAACAACTCTTCTCCCGAAATATTTGAAATATCTTCTATAAATAGCGAAACCTCCTTGTTGTTATATTGATAGGTCTTAGAAGCCACCGAATCTATTTCAACAGCAGCTTGTACTGATATCCCAGCCTTTTTTAAGCCACTTGTAGTACCACCAGCTCCACTAAATAAATCTATTGCTATAATTTTACTCATTCTCAACACCTTCAATTTAACTTCTATCCTTACATTATACCACAAAATCCAGCCTATTTAGACTGGATACATACACTTATTTTCCCGTTACTCAACAATCCCCAACTCCTCATACATTCTCTCACTTGACAAATCATTCTGACCATTCAAGAGGAGATTCTCAAAGAAGGCCGTTAAAAAGTCAGAACGTTTATTGACTAACTTAGCATTGTCAAGCACAAGGGCATCACGGAAATATTTTGCATGTTTTTGAAAAGGCTCGTTATCAAACTCAAAACCAAGGGAACGAAGATATTTGACCAAAAACACAGTTATAGTTCTAGTGTTCCCTTCTCGGAATGGATGTATTTGCCAGATGCCTGAGATAAAGGATTGGATATGGGCAACAATGGCTTGTTTATCTAATCCAGCATAAGAAAAATCCCTTTCTTGCTGGAAATCATAGTCCAAAGTGGCGGCGATCAATGGAAAATCTGAATAAATCACAGTATTCTCCTTTAAAACTGGCTCATTTTTTGTAATGTTAACCGTTCGATACTCACCTACTGGAATACTGCTGTCAAAAATACCCTGAAAAAGCTCTTTGTGGATATGAATGAGGATGGTTGGTCGGAGGCTAAAACCATTTTGGGAGAGTATTTCAACAATTCGGAGAGCGACAATGTCTGCCTCCTGCGTACTGGCATCAGTTGACTGGTGGTATTTCGTAATTTCCTCGTACACCTGCAAATAGGTGTACTCTCCACGAGCTTGCCTATCCGCCAACTCTTCCATATAAATGGACGGAGTCAACCCGTCCACTTTTTGAAGACCCAAACCTGTTTCCCAGAGCTCCTGCTTGGCTTCATAGGAAAGATTGGGATTATCAATATTGTAGGTTGGTTGCATAGACTCCTCCTGTTTGAATTTCTAGCCTTATTATACCATAAAACCCAGCCTTTTAAGGCTGGGCATTTGTTTAATCTAGTGTGGCTAAAATCAGCTTGAGACTAGGAAACGACACCGCAGACAGTACTTGAGTACGGCAAGGTGAGTTGACGAAGTATCAAGTGGTTTTAGACCACTAGACCAGTTTTTTCATCTCTTCAATCCGCGCTACTGTCGCATCATATTTTGCTTGGTAGTCGGCTTGTTTTTCTTTTTCTTTTTCAACGACTTCTGGTTTGGCGTTGGCGATGAAGCGTTCGTTGCTGAGTTTTTTGCCAACCATGTCTAGTTCTTTCTGCCATTTGGCAAGCTCTTTGTCCAGACGAGCCAACTCTTCTTCTACGTTAAGAAGGTCTGCTAATGGTAAGAAGATTTCAGCACCGGTGATAACGGCTGACATGGCTAGTTCTGGTGCAGCAATACTTGAGCTGATTTCCAACTGTTCTGGATTTGTAAAGCGGCGGATGTAGTTTTCATTTGCCTTGAAGAAGGTTTCAAGCTCAGCATCTGCCGTCTTAATCAAGATGGTAATCGGCTTAGATGGAGCAACATTCACTTCTGCTCTGCTATTTCGCACCGAACGGATCAAGTCCTTGAGGCTTTCTACTCCCTTGTGAGCTTCCGCATTTTCAAAGGCCGGGTTGACAACGGGGTAGGCTGCCACCACGATAGAGCCCTCTGCATACTGGGCGAAGATCTCTTCCGTCACAAACGGCATGATTGGGTGGAGGAGGCGAAGGATTTGGTCCAGCGTGTAGAGAAGGACAGAGCGGGTCATGACTTTCTCAGCCTCGTTGTTGCTGTAAAGGACCTCCTTGGTCAGTTCGACATACCAGTTGGCGAACTCTTCCCAGATGAAGTTGTAGAGGATGTGACCAGCCACACCAAACTCGAACTTGTCAAAGTTTTCAGTGACCTTGGCAATGGTTTCGTTGAGGTTGTGGAGAATCCAGCGGTCCGTCACATTACCAGCCTCACCTGCTGCGACTTTAGCGACATTCTCACGCGCTGCATCCAAGGTCAAGCCTTCATTGTTCATGAGGATATAGCGGGAAATGTTCCAAATCTTGTTGATGAAGTTCCAAGACGCGTCCATCTTCTCATAAGAGAAGCGAACATCTTGACCAGGAGCAGAGCCGTTTGACAGGAACCAACGCAAAGCGTCCGCACCGTATTTCTCGATGACATCCATTGGGTCGATCCCGTTTCCGAGTGACTTAGACATCTTGCGACCTTCTTCGTCACGGATCAAACCGTGGATCAGCACATTCTTGAATGGCTGACGGCCTGTGAACTCAAGCGATTGGAAAATCATACGAGACACCCAGAAGAAGATGATGTCATAGCCCGTTACCAAGGTTGAGGTTGGGAAGTAACGCTTAAAGTCCGCCGCATTTTCGTCAGGCCAGCCCATGGTTGAGAATGGCCAAAGGGCAGAGCTGAACCAAGTATCTAGGACATCCTCATCCTGTACCCAACCGTCACCTGCTGGAGCCTCTTCTCCAACGTACATTTCGCCAGATTCGTTATACCATGCTGGAATCTGATGACCCCACCAAAGCTGACGCGAGATAACCCAGTCATGTACATTTTCCATCCATTGAAGGAAAGTATCGTTGAAACGTGGTGGGTAAAATTCTACCTTGTCAGCTGTGTCTTGGTTAGCAATGGCATTCTTGGCCAATTGGTCCATCTTAACAAACCACTGGGTTGACAAGCGTGGCTCGACTACCACACCAGTACGCTCTGAGTGACCAACGGAATGCACACGATTTTCGATTTCGACAAGGGCTCCCAGTTCTTGCAACTTAGCAACCGTTGCCTTACGGGCTTCAAAGCGGTCCATACCTGCAAATTCGCCTGCCAACTCGTTCATGGTACCGTCGTCGTTCATCACGTTGACTTGTGGCAGATTGTGGCGTTGCCCGACAAGGAAGTCATTTGGATCGTGGGCAGGTGTGATTTTCACAACCCCCGTACCAAATTCTGGGTCTGCATGTTCATCCGCAACGATTGGAATTAACTTGTTAACAATTGGCAGGATAACGTTTTTGCCAATCAAGTCCTTGTAACGTGGGTCTTCTGGGTTAACCGCCACCGCAACGTCACCGAACATGGTTTCAGGACGGGTTGTCGCAACTTGAAGGGCACGAGAACCATCTTCCAACATGTAATTCATATGGTAGAAGGCACCTTCTACATCCTTGTGGATAACTTCAATATCTGAAAGGGCTGTGCGAGCCGCTGGGTCCCAGTTGATGATAAATTCACCACGGTAGATCCAGCCTTTTTTGTAGAGTTCAACAAAGACCTTGCGAACAGCTTTCGACAGTCCTTCGTCAAGTGTGAAACGCTCACGTGAGTAGTCTACTGATAGCCCCATCTTACCCCACTGCTCTTTAATGGTCGCAGCGTACTCATCCTTCCATTCCCAGACTTTGTCGAGGAATTTTTCACGACCCAAGTCATAACGGGTTACGCCTTGCTCACGCAAGCGTTCCTCAACCTTAGCCTGAGTAGCAATCCCCGCGTGGTCCATACCTGGAAGCCAGAGGGTATCAAAGCCCTGCATCCGCTTTTGACGGATGATAATATCTTGAAGGGTGGTATCCCAAGCGTGTCCCAGGTGCAACTTCCCTGTTACGTTTGGCGGCGGAATGACGATAGAATAAGGCTTAGCCTCCGCATCGCCTGACGGCTTAAAGACATCTTGGTCCAACCAAGTTTGGTAACGGCCAGCCTCAACCTCGGCTGGATTGTATTTTGGTGATAATTCTTTTGACATTTATTTTTCTCCTTTAGATTCACTTTCTGTGAATTCTGCATCGATAATTATTGTGGTATCTTTATTTTTTAGTAATTCTATACGGTACTCTTTTTCAGCTAGGAAGCGTTTTTGATAAAAAACATCTGCAAACTCTAGAACAGAACGCATTTGAGCAGTATCAATCAATGCCCCTATCCCTGCTGAAATAACAGGAATACTGCGTTCTATAGTTTTTTGAGTCAGTTTTTTTCCAATCAGCTCAAATGATTCTCTAAACAAGGTATTTTCTAGTCCTTTTTGACCTGCTTTTTCTACTGCTTTCTGTGCTGATTTGTGAGCCAATGCTCTCAGTTGAGTCAAAAATAATGGTATTCCACCACGAGCAGCCATATCAGACCAAGTTTTTCTAGTAGTCTGTTGAATGATAGTAGCCTTACTCATTATCATAATTTTAGCAATAGCAGTTGAAAGCTCGTCAGTCCCACCTTTAACTGAGGGACTCATCGCATCAGTATAAACCTTACTTGCAATTACCAACTCATCAGGATCATTGATAACATCATATCCGTAATGTAGTGCTATAGACTGTACAGCACGGAAGTATAAAAACGTACTTAAAGCTAGATTAAATGGAATACCCGCAAAACCAAGTGCTCCTGTAGCAGCTCCTTGTACCCCTGCAGCTAATAAATCTTGAACTTTATAATCACTAACAACTTTAGCAATCTGGTAGCTTCTTAATAGGACGATTTCTTCAAAAGACTCGACACCCTTGTATTTTTTAACAACTTCCTTTTTGCTAATGGAATACTTTGCAGCTTGTTTTTCAATTTCATGGAAACCTTGACCTAACAGTTCCAAAACCTTGATATATAATTCTTGTTCTGAAATATTTTGTCCAATTCCACCTACAAAGTTTTTTATTTCCTGAGGAACTAATTTACCTAATTCATTTCCAAACTTCATCAAATGATTAGGCTCAACTAACTTCTTATAACGATTAGATAAGGTATCAATTGCCTCTAACTCTTTTGTATCTCTAATTGGTTGTTGTACTTCCATTTTGAGTCCTCTCTATTTTAAATTCACCCCACCAACTCAACCTTAATCCGACCTGGTTCTTCTGGATAAAAGTTCTCATTTTTCTAGTTTTATCTTGACTCTTTCATCTTCTCCCACTCACTTTTTAGCAGACCGTATCGTAAATCATGACAGCGATTGCCTTGAATATCTCTTCGATCACGAATGCTAGCTTCCAGAGTAAAACCGAGTTTTTCAGCGATACGTCTGCTTTGTCTATTGTAGTCATAGCAAACAATTTCGACTTTATGAAGGTTAAGAAGTGTAAATCCAACCTCAATTAATGCCTCTACAGCTTCTGCCATGATGCCTTTCCCCCAATAATCTGGATGGAGCATGTAGCCAATTTCAAAGACATCATCTTCATGACGGTGATTGAAATCGCAAGAGCCAATAATGCGGTCGTTCCCCTTGACTGTTATACCATAGCCTGATGGCAGATTTTCTTTTTCAAGATTTTGGTAGTAGTGATTTTCAAAATAATCATACTCGTCTTCCAAGGTTGCAACGAGTGGCAGACCAGCTGGATAAACCACATTTTCTAAGCTAACGTAAGCAAACATATCTGGCACATCATCTATCGTCCGCTGACGCAAGATGAGACGATCCGTCTCCACAGCTGGTAACATATTATCTTTTAGTTCTCCAACAACTTTCATCCTTATCTCCTTACTATAATACTCATAAAACAGCAAAAATCCCCGCCTAGACTTGCTAGACAGGGACGAAGTTGATTTCCGCGGTACCACCCTTGTTCAGATTGATTATCTGCACTTTATCTATTCGATTCAAAACATCAGCAACCAGTTTTGACATTTGTGCGGATTTCTCAGTACCACCGCTTCCTGTGACAAATGGAGTCCAAAACACCTCTGAATGCTATTATTGTAGCAAATAAGACAGGCAAGTGCAAGAAATTTACTGGATTTCTCAAACTCTCTCACCTGCTTTAAACCAATCTGTTGGCCCTTACTCTATCAGACCACCAAAGTCCTTTATCAGCAAACCTGTTGCTGTTTTTTCAAAAACGTAATGTCGATTGGAGTGACCTGTTGCTGGTGAACGACCATCAGTATAAGAAGTGATAGTGGTATAGGAAATATCGCAAGTGACTGTATTTCCTGATACTTGAATATTGGAGATACTATCGGTTGTGGAGTCATAACGCGCAATCCCCTCATTTGCTGAATCATTGACCACCCAATCAACTGTAATACGATGACTTTCAGATCCCTTTACAAAATTATCAGCAATCGCATCTGTACGCGTTGCCAATGAGCGATTGATATCCTTACGGTACTGATTTACCCGCTCTTTAATCTGAGCCTGCACGCCTTCTACTGATGCATCTTGCTTGTCACTTTTTTCATCAGCCCTGTAATAAAATGAACCATACATTTCAGACATCACAAGAACACGATCCTTAGTTGTATCATCCTGATTTGAAATCTGTGCACCAGCTAAATCAATGGTTGGAGTGCCAGCAGGAAAAAAGAAGTAAGCCATGCGACTGGTTCTCACACCAGTTTCTGTTACGATGTATTCAACATAACCATCTTCATGTTGCATAACCTCCACATCACCCACCAGCTTATCCGTCAACTTCAGAGTATCTTGACCATTAGTCCACTCCCCCTGAACACTCCTTAAATCTCTCTTATAAAGCGCTTCTATATCCATTTTATTGGATGTCGTTTCTGTGGTTTTAGCAGTTGTTGAAGTAGAGCTTGAACTTGAAGTGGAACTTGTGGACGTGGCTTTAGCGGTTGTTGAAGCAGAGCTTGAACGTGAAGTGGAGCTTGTGGAGGTAGTTTTTGAGGTACTTGTTGCTTCTTTCTGTTTAGAAGGAATTACTTTGACATCCTTTACTTGCTCAGTATCTTGCAAAGCCAGTTTCAAACAATAGCCACCTACTCCTAAAACAGCTATCCCAAGTACTAAAAAAAGGCGTTTAGAAAATGGTGTACGAGATGTTACTCTCACACGTCCCTCTTGAATCGCTTGATGCAATTCAACTGGAGAGGGATTGCGCCCATGAACTTTTTTAAATTGTTTGATAAAATTTTTTTGATTCATGTCTTATTTATTAATTACCCTGTAGATTATTGTTACGTGATTCCAGGGACGGTGCTTCTTAAGCTTTCAATTCAATCGCTTTTTCCTTCAACTGCTTGATAGTTGCAGGACCGATGCCTTTAAGAGCCAAGAGCTCTTTTTCTGTGTGGTTTGCGAAATCCTCTACAGATTGAATACCTGCTTCGTAGAAGGTTTCCAAACGTGCTGCCGCAATACCCTCCAACTCAGGAAGTGCCAAAAAGTCATCCAATGAAGCCGCTGAAGAAGTCACCTCTGCTACAACTTCTTTCACTTGTTCTACAGCCTTCTCTACCGCAGTTTCAGCTTTTTCAACTACAGTTTCAGCCTGATGTGCGACTGTCTCAACAGCTCCGCGAGCAGTGTCAAGACCGACACGCCCTGCTCGTCTCAAGTCTGCTAGTTGTTTTTTCAATAATTTTTTACGATTTACATTTTTCTTTGCCAAGATTTTTGTCCTCTCTTTAATAATGTTTTTGGCCAAATAAGCCATCTGGTAAATCATGGAAGCTCTTGCCAGCATGATAGTTGGCAAATTTTCCTTGGATAAAGCGATAAGCATCTAGCTTACTTTCGTAACGGATGTAGGCATCCGCTGCACGCTCATCCTTATCCTCTTCCAATACACGACGGCTTTCTTCTACCGCCATCTCATTTACCATAACCTGTGTATTGACCCAGGCCTCAAATTCTTTTAAAAATTCTTGTTCTTTCGTCATTATTTTCCTCTTTCGTCTGTTTCGTTTGAAACACACCGGTTTATTATACCATATTTTCTGGAAAACACAAGAAAACCCTAACTGCAACACAGTTAGAGCCTCTCCTTCTTACCAAGTAAATTGATAAACTGTTTCAGACAAGAATTCCTCATCTTTTTCTAGCAAAATAGAGCCAAAGCCATCTAGGTTGCAAGCATTTGGCAGAGCCTGGCATTCCAAGCTAAAGGCACCATGGTAGGCAGCCAAAGCTTCAACAGGATAATTGTAGGTGTAGATGACCACTGATGCCTGATTGGTTCGCACAGCAAGTGTAATCTGCCCATCTGGGCTGACAACCTCAACCGGAACCTCCACTTGCTCCAAAAGCCACGGATGGTCATAGCCTTTCACAAGGATATTCTGAGGGTGCTGGCTGTCAAAGCCCTGAGCAAATTTTGCTCCCTCTCTAAAATCAAACGGCGTTCCCGTCACATCCTCTAAGACACCGGTTGGCAGATTATCCTCACCAAGCGGAGCATAGCGATTGGCTGCAATTCGAATTTCATGGTCTACCACTGACTGCTGAAAATCCCCCGTTAAGTTGAAATAGATATGATTGGTCGGATTGAAAATCGTATCTTTGCTAGACACCGCCCGATAATCTACCGTCAACTCATTCTGGTCTGTTAGACCATAAATAGCCTCAACCCTCACATCTCCTGGAAAACCATTGAAACCATCTTTTAGGACAATCCCAAAGGTAACTTGATTTTTTTCGTGGTCAAGAGCAACATCCCAGTACTGTTCATTTGCCGTGTCAATCCCACCATGCAAGGTGCGACCTGGCTCATTTTCTGTGAACTGATAACTGGTTCCCTTTATCTCAGCCTGGGCTCCTGAAATACGCCCCGCTACTGGGACAATGCTTGAACCAGGGTACAAGTCTGTCTTACGGTAATCATCATCCGACCCAGCAGCCAAACTGACATTGCGTAAACCACCATTTTCCTCTACTGGCAAGAGTACTTCCACCACTCTGGCACCAAAATCAGTCAGAGTGACCTGCATGCCATTCTTATTTTTCATGTAATAAAGCTTCGCTTGTTTACCAAATTCTTTTACTTCAATCATTGCTTTTCCTCACAACATCAAATGAGGGGAGGCAATCAACTTGCTTCCCCTCAGGATACTTAAAGCCTATTTAAAGCTAGTATAAACTTGCTATAATACTTTGGAATAACCCTCGCTCTCTTATTTCTAAGCTCGGGCTGTCTTTGGTCACTCTTTCATTTCAAGGTGACCAGTTGAAACAGTTCCCCAAACTGTTTCAACTTCCCTGACTGTCCTTGCTTTTGTATTTTCAGGCTCGGGCTGAAACAGTCACTTCCCTAACTGTTTCACTCATCCTCATCATCGCTAGATGTGAGGAGTTTGTTGATGTGTTGAATATTGGTTGAACCAAATTCGACGTAGTCAACGTCCTCTCCTAGGAGAACACCATTCAAGAAACCGATGACCATCGGCATGTTCATACCTGCATAGAGGTCAAACTGCGCACCGTCAATCAATTTACGAGAAACCACGTTAGCAGGTGTTCCACCAAGTAAATCTGCGAAGACAACAAAGTCGTCTAAATCTGCAATTGTTTCTTCAAATTTTTTCTGGAAGTCTTCTGGACCTTCTTCAGGAAGGAGTGCCACAGTAAAGATATTGTCCTGTGGCCCCATAATCATCTCAGTTGATTGTTTGAGTTCCTGACAGAATGTTCCATGACTTACTAACACTAAGCTCTTCGTCATATTAAGCGCCCATACCAAATGCGAAGCGACCAAGCGCTGAGAAGGCAAGTGCCAATACAATGATAATCAAGATAGCCTTAGTTGAAGTCATACCCTTGCGGCCCAACAACCAGAAGACAAAGCCTGTGAAGATTGCAGGAACCAAACGTGGGAAGATTGAGTTCAACAAGTCTTGGATATCAATTGTTTTCTCACCGATTGCTGGAGTCCAAGATACTTCAAAGTTAATCATAGTTGCAATCAAGGCACCCATCATGAAGACACCCATTACAGATGCTGCATCAACAAGGGCAGTCAAACGATCGCGCATTGTTGTGATCAGTTTAGTACCTTCTTTGTAAGCAACTTCCAACTGTTTCCAACGGAAGATGTCGTAGACAACTGCTACAGCAACCCAGAGGAAGATACCGAGTGGGTTCCCATCAGATGCAAAAGTCGCTGCAATTGTACCCATGATAGCTGGTACCAAGGAACCAAAGATAGAGTCACCGATAGGGGCAAATGGTCCCATCAAACCAGTCTTGATACCATTAACCGCATCTTTAGAAGCAACACCGTCGCTTTCTTCGAGGGCAAGGTCAATACCAGTGATGATGGTGTGGAAGAATGGAGAAGTGTTGAAGAATTGTGTATGCAATTGCATCATTTCTTTCAATTCAGGAGTTCCATCTCCATACATTTTACGCAATTGAGGCAAAATCATGTAAAGGTAACCAGAACCCTGCATCCGCTCGTAGTTCCAACCCAATTGATAAGTGAACAAGCTACGTTTGTTGATTTGATTAAAATCTTCTTTTGTTAATTTGTAATTAGATTTCGTCATCGTCAATTTCCCCACTTTCTGAATTTGATGGAGCAACCACTGCTACTTTTTGGCTATTGATGTAGTGCAATACTGAAAGGAATGCACCGATAATCGCAATACCGATCATTGACAAACCTTTGAAGTTGTTTACAAATGATACACCTGCATCTTCTGGAAGAGTTCCAACGATGCCTGCAACAGCACCACCCAAAGCAGATACGTTACCGTAAAGAACAGTCAACATAGCTGTAAGGGCAAAACCGATTGCCAAGTAGTGAAGGTTACGTTTAAGTGGAAGGTAGTGGAGCAAGATTGCAAATCCAAGACCTGGAAGCATACGAGCAGCGAGAGTCAAACCATCAGCAACCCATTGGTATTGTTGGATAGTGTTAACCATTGATTCAACGAAGCCACCACCGAAAGTGAGAGCCAAGAAGACTGGAAGTGCACGAGAGAGTGCCCATGGAATCGCACCAAGAAGGTAGTTACGCTCGATTGCTTTGTAGTCGAATTTTTCAACCGCAGCATCCACACGGTGTGCGAAGTAAGTAGTTGAGAAACGACCTGCAATATCAGTATAAACAAGAAGTGCCGCTACTGGTACCGCGATAGTTGATACCGCAAGTTCTGGATCGATACCTTGTGAAACAGAGAAAGCTGTCGCAAGAACCGCACCTGAAGTTGCGTCGATACGAGATGCACCACCGAAGGTACCAACACCGAGTACCATCAATTGAAGAGATGCACCGATAGCAAGACCAGTGGCCATATCACCCATGATCAAGCCTGAGATGAACCCTGCAAAGACTGGTGAACCTGCTGACGATACGATAGTCAACTCATCACAAATCTGATAAGCAGAGTAGAGCGTTAAAAGTACTATTTGCCAGAATTGCATAATAGTGTTCCTCCTTTAAAATTTTTCAAAAATATCCGAATGTTAACGAACTTTATCCAACAAAGGCATAAAGTCTTTAGGTGTATCACCTGGTACCATTTGAGCAATCAATTTTACTCCCTTGGCAACCAAGGCATCAAAATCAGCGATATCCTTATCAACCACGTTGATAGAACGAGTCACTGAACGCGTTTCAGGTGTTTGAGACATGTTCCCTACGTTCAATTCAGGAATTTCTACACCATATTCAACCAAGCGCAGGAAGTTTTCAGGGCGACGTGCCACAATCAAGAGACGTTGGCTATCGTACTTACCTTCCTTGATGTTGTTAGCTGCTTTTTCGATAGGTAAAATGGATAATTTTACACCAGGTGGGCAAGCTAATTTCAATCCTTGTTTTTCAATGTCGTTTTGAGCAACAGCATCGTCAATAACCATGATACGACCGATATTTAATTTGGTAGTCCATAGGTTAGCAACCTGACCGTGGATCAAACGACCATCAATACGTGTAGCAATAATTGCCATACTAGTTCTCCTTTTAGATTTCTTTATAGATGGGTTCTTGTGAAAAGCTTATCTTCTCTCTATAGCTTCCTTCCGTCTCGAAGACGATAATCTCATTCTCTCCTTTCTTTAAGTATCCTTTCGGAAGATAGAGATAGAGGATTGGGCCTTTTTCCCAAAACCGACCAATATTAACATTGTTTACAAATACTACACCCTTACCAAATCCTGTCATGTCCAGGTAGGTGTCTGCCAGTTCATCCACTTCAAATCGGTAGCGGTAAAAGGCTGGTTGCCCTTCCTTCCACTCCTTGGTAAAATCTACCGTTTCTACAGATTCTAGGGGGAGAGGATAGGTTTGCCAATTGCCGATAAAGTGAAGATCAGCTATCGCGCCCCGACCAATACCTTTGGACTGGGTTGGTGCGGTTAGCTTGTGACCATAATTGACACGTCCCATATTTTCGACCAGGATTGAAATGTCGGTGTGCTGATTCTGCAAATCCAGCTCAATATCCTCACCGATTTCCGTCTGATACTGAGTTGTGACCAGATGGCCATCTGCATAGACCTGTATCCTGTCACGCGCATCAATCACTCTAAACCGTTCCGCCTCATCCTTATCCTTTTCAATGGTAGTCTGGTAGAGAATGTAGCCTGTATTCTGACCCAACTCTTCCATATTTTGTGGATAGAAGCTAGATAGGGAACCGCTTACATTTTCTAGTGTCCCAAAGAGACTAACTTTTGCCTCTAATTCCACCGATGGGTAGGCTTTGGCTGCTTTAATGAGTGGTTCAGCATAGTTCGATTCTGGATAGACTTCCTTCATCAAGGATTGAATAGCATAGAATTTCTTAGTAGGATTCCCCGCCTCATCCAAGATGGCATCGTAGTCATAGGAAGTTACCTGTGGTAAATCAATCTGACCCCGGGCCGAACAGCCGTTCATAAAGCCGAAGTTAGTCCCTCCATGGAACATGTAAAGATTGATAGACCCAAGCTGGATACAATCCATGACAGACTGGGCAAGCTCATCTGGATCCCGGCGAATAATCTCATCTCCCCAGCGATTGAACCATCCATCCCAAAATTCCATACACATGAGTGGCCACTTCTTATCGTATTCATCGAAGAAATCTTGCATCATAGCAAAGTTTTCTGCAGCCTTGGAACCAAAGTTTCCTGTGACCAAAATATCATCGTCTATCAGGGTACCAGCTCTCAAAGTGGCTCTCCATGGACCATCCGATGTGAAAAAGGGAGCTGTCAGGCCATGCTTTCTCATCAAATCTGCTACTGCTCTCAGGTATTCCTTGTCCTCACCGTAGGAACCATATTCATTTTCCACTTGGAACATGAGAATGTTTCCACCTTGTGAGAGTTGGTGCTTGGCCAATTTCGGAAGAAGAGAAGCGTAATATTCATCTAAATGCCTCAGATAAGTTGCATCGTGCGAACGTATCCGAAGCTCCTCCGTCATCAACCAAGCGGGGAGACCTCCCCATTCCCACTCTGCGCAAATATAGGGGGAAGGACGAACAATAGCATATAGCCCTAAATCCTGAGCAATGCTTAGAAATCGTTCGATATCTAAGATTCCTTCGTAGTTGAACTGACCTTTCTGAGGCTCGTGCCAGTTCCAGGGGACGTAGGTTTCAACTGTATTAAAACCCAGGGCCTTTAAATTGTACAAAGAGTGATACCAATCATCAGGGTGAACCCGAAAATAATGAATTGCACCAGAAAGAATTTTGAAAGACTTCTGATCCAAATAGAACTGATCCTTTATTTCAAATTTCTGCATTTATTTTGCCTCCGATGTCGCTGCATCCCTTTGTTATCAATATATTAACACAAATTACTGGTTATGTCCAGTAGTTTTTTTGAAAAAATGTAAAATTTTTTAAATTTTTTTCAAAGCCTATTTTTGAAAGAAATTTGTGCATTTTTGAGCATTTCCAGTTTTCAATTTTAAAGATATTTAGTATAATGAAAGTTAAAGGGAAGTATTAGGAAAAAGAAAGGAAACCTACTATGAAAGTACCTAAGTATCAATTAGTTCAAAACGATCTTCGTCAGCAAATTATTTCAGGAAAATTTGAGAATGGCGATAAGTTTTACACCGAAGCTGAGTTAACCAAGCTATTTAACGTAAGTTCTATCACTGTTATCCGTGCAGTCAATGAATTGGTTAAGGACGGCTACCTCGTTCGCCAACAGGGTAAAGGAACCTTCGTTTCTCGTTCTCGCAAAGGAAAGCTTGTTGAGTTTTCTGATATCGAGATTTTCCCTATCGGCAACGACACTGTCACAGTGCTGGGTTGTGAAAAAGGAAATGAAGCTCATATTCTTGAAAAGCTTCAATTGGATAGCAATGACTTCTATTACAAGATTTCTCGCGTGCGTACAACAGATGGTCAACCTTATATTTACCACCAGTCTTACATCCCTGCTCGATATATTCAACAGCCTCAAGCAGATCTCTCGCATTTCCAATCGCTCTATCAACGATTTAAGCTAGACTTCAATATCCACATGTCTGAGGAACCTTATGTGGAAACCAATGAAATTGTTTTCCCTTCACCTAAGGATGTCAAGGAACAGTTGAAGCTTCAGGCAAAAGAACCAAGCATTCTTCAAATCCGCACTACACATAAGAGTGGCAGCAATGAAGTGATTGAATATGTAGAGACTTATAAACACTGGAAATACTATAAGATCGAAATTTCTGCCAACAAGCGCTAAAAATCGGCAAACACCATGGAAAACCATGGTGTTTTTGTCTACTCTGATGCTTCAACCTATACAAAAAAATTGGATAGACTGCTCTACCCAATTTTTCATGTTATGATTAGAGTTCTGTTTCCGAAGTCTGGTCTTCTTCAACTGCTTCGACAACTGATTCTATTACGACGTCCGCAATGTCCATTTCAATATCTTCAGACACAATCACTGCATCTTCGACATCTTCTTCATCAACTGTTGGCGCATGGACTGTCTTAGACTTGATTGATTCAAACAAATCCTTAGACTTCTCTTTGCCTGTCTGCACCAGGTCCTCGACCGTCAATTCACCTGTTTCCAGTTGAGACTTGACCTCTGTAAATTTATCCGTGGCTTGCTTGCCCAAATCCTGAGCCTTAGAGACTAGGTCGGCATTGATTTCTTCATGGTTTTCCTTGTAGTCATTAGCAAAAGAAATCACCTTATCCTTTACTGCCTTCCCTGTTTTGGTGGCCAGAAAAGCTGCTGCTGCCGCTCCACCTGCTGCACCCAGCAAGAGGCTTGTGACGATACTAGATTTTTTTACCATTTTTTGCTCCTTTCTTTCCTAAGAGAGATGATACTGTTGTAAGGGCAGAGAGGGCTCCGCCTGCTTTAGCCGTTGATTTGCCCGCTGACTTGGCCTTGACTGTCAAATCACGCGCCGAGGCATTGAGGTCGGACACTGAAGTCGACAAGTCTGCCACTGCCACAAAGAGCGGGTCGAGAGTTGACACCTTGCCATTGACATCGTCGACCAGGACATTGGTCTTGGCTAGGATTTCATTGGCCTGAAAGAGGGTCACATTGACATCACTGGTCAAGACCTTAATGGTTTGCTGGGCCTCATCTGTCACCTTGCCGACTTTTTGCAAGAGCAGGACCAGGTAGATAGCCACTGCCGCAATGGACAAGGCAATGATCAATACTGAAATTTCGATTAACATATATTCTCCTTTTTAGGATTGATAATAGGGAACTGTGGATTTTCTTCTCCGCACCAGGACCATGCTGATACCGACTAGGATAAGTAGTCCCGACAGCCATTGGGACACTCGAATGCCCAAGAACATGAGACTATCTGTCCGCATGCCTTCAATCAAGAGACGACCGCAGCCATACCAGATCAGGTAAAAGGCGGTGATTTCTCCCTGCTTGAGGAATTTCGGTCTTCTGCGCAAGACACAGATGAGAGCAAAACCAAGGATATTCCAGACAGATTCAAAGAGGAAGGTCGGCTGGCGATAGGCACCATCGATAAACATCTGGTCTCGGATAAAGCTTGGTAGGTAGTCCAAGTTGGCTACCTCTGCACCATAGGCCTCCTGGTTAAAGAAATTGCCCCAGCGGCCAATAGCCTGTGCCAGCATAACCGATGGTGCTACCACATCCAGGAAGTCCAGGGTCTCGATAAACCGGTATCTGGTAAAGAAATAGAGGACCAAGGCACCAGTTATCAGACCACCATAGATAGCAATCCCACCATTCCAAATGGCAATGACATCCAGCAAGTTGTCCTTATACTGGTCCCAGGAAAAGACGACATAGTAAATGCGAGCCCCGATGATTGAAATAGGAAAAGCCCAGAGGATAAAATCCAGGATATCATCTGAAGAAATTTTCTTTCTAGGTGCCTCTTTCGATGCCAAATACACACCTAGAATCAAGCCTGTCAAAATACAGATTGCATACCAGCGGATCTCCAGAGGCCCTAATTGAATAGCAATTGGCCCCATACTAGACCTCTTCCTTGTTTGTTTCGATCAAGTTGGTCAAGCGTTCTTCAAACATCTTGGTCGCATCAAAGCCCATCTGCTTGGCACGGTAGTTCATAGCAGCTGCTTCAATCACGACAGAGATGTTTCGACCAGTTTTGACAGGGATACGGATTTGCGGAATTTCAACACCTGCAATCTCGATGGTGTCGCCTGAATTGCCCAGACGGTCAAAGACCTTGCCTGTTTCATAATTTTCCAGATAAACCGCCAACTGAACCTCTGATGAATCCTTAACGGCACTCGCACCATAGAGACTCATAATATCAATGATACCGACCCCACGGATTTCCAATAGGTGGCGCAGAATTTCTGCTGGCTCACCCCACAGAGTCACATCATCCTTAGCAAAAATATCCACACGGTCATCCGCTACCAGGCGATGACCACGCTTAACCAATTCCAAACCAGTTTCACTCTTACCGATACCAGAATCTCCCTGGATGAGAACACCCATGCCATAAATATCCATGAGAACTCCGTGAACACTGGTCCGTTGGGCCAAACGACTATCTAGGAAAGAAGATAATTCCCCAGACAAACGACTGGTCGCTGTCTTGCTACGGCAGATCGCAATTTTCTTTTCCTTGGCCGCCTTGTACATCTCCTCAGGAATTTCCAAATCACGGGCTACGATAATCACCGGCGTTTCCGGCTGAAACATCTGCGATAGGACCTGATAGCGGTTATGGGCTGTCATGGCCATCATATAAGACCACTCTTTCATCCCCATGAGCTGAATCCGCTCTGGAGCGTAATAGTCAAAATAGCCCGTCATCTCCAAGCCTGGACGCGTAATATCAGCTGTTGTAATTTCCTTGCGCAACAACTCTTCTGTACTATACGCAGGCTCAATCCGCAGATTATCTACCAAATCTTTTACATATACTGTCATGCATTCCCTCTCTTTCGCTTCTGAAATTGTATCCACAAGTACGGTACCTTTAAATAAGAAATCGTTTTCTCACATCAAAGCCGTTTTTGCTACAATACCGACTGTATTTCGAGAAAAACAAGCCTTATCTCAGGTACCGAGCTGTGAATACGGTTCTCAGTATATTATACCATAAGCAACACTAATTGGTAACAAATAAGAAAAAGTTTGGAAGAAAGCTCCCAAACTCTGTTCTTAAAACCAGTTTTTCCGAATTTTTTCAGCATCCTTGATTTTTCGTGGGCCCATTCCATAACGCTCAGCATCCTGCTCTTCCTTGTAGGGAAGAAAATAGGCACCTGCTATATAGAGGACCAAGGTTAGCAAGGAAGCTCTACCGATCAATAGACTGGCTAAGAATAAGCCACGAACCAGCCAGACTTCCCAGCCCAGCTTGTGGGCTAGGCCAGCCAGTACACCAGCTAAGACTTTTCCCTGTTTGCATTTATATAATTCAATCGACATCTTTTATTCCTTTCACATAAAAGGCACTTTGACCAGTCTGAGCACGGATATAGAGCACATCATCGCCTGATTTCTCAAATCGGTAGGGACTGATTTTTTTCCGGCGATTGACTCGAATTTGTCCAGTCTCCGATTCAATTTTTCCTTGAATTCCTTGCCCCTTTCCAGCCTGCAATATCAAGGGTGCTTGATCCAGCTGGACATAGAGATGTTGGGCATAACCACCACATGTGTTCAAACGGATATCCTGTTGTTTTTTATCCTTCGAACTTCGGATGGAGATGTCTTCAAAAGGCAGGTAATCCAAGCGGGCATCTGCTTGACCCAGGTCCAGGTCAAAGACCGACATCCAGCGCTGAGGCAAGCTAATAGTCAGTTTGCAGGGCAGACTACTAGAAAAATAGAGACCCTTTTTCTCCACATAGAGCTGGGGGAGTTTTTCCTCAGGTGCATTTTCTTGATAGATAATCTCAAGGCCCACCTGGTCCGTCTTGGATTGGGTCACGGTCAAACGCCCTGCTAGGATATTGAGAAAAAGAGATTCGATTCCGTCAAAGCTATATTCTTGCTTGCGCTTATTGGAAGAAAACACCTTGAGATTGGGCAGACTAAAGCTCAATTTAGCTTTTTCATCCTCCAAGAGAAATTCCGGCTGTTGGTCTAATTCCAGAAACAGAGCCCGTGCTTCTGCCTTGGTTAGCACTCCCTTTTCATATAGTTCTATCAAGCGTTCTTCTTGTGTTCGTGACATTCCATCCACCTCAATTCTCTTCTAGTATAGCATATAAAAGCAGAAAAGAATCAGCCCGAAGACTGATTCTATCATTTACTATTTCCAGCTCCAAAAGATAATGGCTACTACTAAAAACAAGACATAGATAGCTGCAAAGAGGACAAAGCTTTTCACAGCTTCGATAAAGGTTTCTCCCTTAACCTGCTTTTTCAGGAATCTCTTCAAACTCTTGTAGGCAGGAATAATTCCAAGTAGACCGAGCAAGGCCCAGATTGGCAAAAATCCTGTCAGGCAATAAATCAACCAGAGCAACCAGGGCAGACTAGCAAGAGTAAAATAAAGTTGGAGCGCATGTTTCTTTCCGATATAATAGACCAAGGTATAGCGGTGGTTACGGATATCCTCTTCCAGGTCGCAGGTATTATTGGCCAGCATGATATTGGCAATCAAGGTCACCAAGGGCAAGGACATGAAGAGAATTTCCAAAACCTTAATCCAATCAACTTGCAAGCTCAGCCATTGCCCATCCAAACGAGCAAGCAGAAGACTGTCAGGCGCCTGGATAAAGACAGCTAGGAAGAAAATCCCCAACCCCATGGTCACTCCAGAAAACACCTCGCCCAGCGGCATGCGGGAAAGCGGAATGGGACCGAAGGTGTAGAAAATCCCAATCAAAAAACAAACAGCCCCCATAGGCAAGAGCAACCAGCTGGTCTGCCAAACTAAGATAAGGGAAACCAGGCTTGAAAAGACCAGTAGACCGAGGACGATGCCAATCATCTGCTTGAAATCAAGGGCAAACTTTCCGATAACATTGCTCTCTTGACGATAGACCTCGTCCTTGGCCTTGTGAAAATCCATGCTGTTGTTAATAGCAGTTGTGCACATGTCAAAGCTAAGGACAGCCAGTACAAAGAGCAGGGTGTTGAGCCAATTGAAGGTCTGGTAGCGGTAGAAAGCCCAAAGAATGCCGATGGTCATAGGAAAGACACTGGCAACCTTGGTTTTGAGCTCTACAAATTCTAGGAATACGGGCAAGGTTAGCCCTTTTTTACTATTAGTTGACAAGATGATACTCCTCGTTGCTTAGTTCAAATGAATCTTTTAAACCATCACTGACATGAACTCCCTGGTCTTTATCAATGAAAACAGCCTCGACACCTTCCTGTTGATTGATAAAATCAAACCCCTTTTCCACTCCTAAAAGGAAGAGGGTTGTCGATAGGGCATCACCCTGCATAGACGATTGCGAAAAGACTGTAACACCAGAGATGTCATTTTCCACAGGATAACCGGTCTTGGGATCAAGGATATGGTGATATTTGACCCCATCCACCTCGACATAGCGCTCATAGATACCGGACGTCACGACAGAATCGTGAGCGCCAGGGACAGAGCCCACGGTAGCTCCACGCACTTCATCAGGGTCTTGCACGCCGACATTCCAGCCATCTTGACTAGAAGGGGAATCCCCCATAACCACTACGTTGCCACCCAGATTGATGATAGCCGTCGTGATAGCTTTGCTGGCAAAGAGTTCCCGTACTTTATCGGCGATATAGCCCTTGGAAATAGCCCCCAGCTCCAGGGTCATCCCCTCCTCAATAAAGACTGTCTTTTTCTCCTTGTCTAGCTGGATCTTTTTATAGTCAATAAATGGCAGAGCTGCTTTGATTTCCTCGTCCGAAGGCTTACGGGCATCTGGATCTCCAATTTTCCAGAGATTGCTGACGGCACCAATAGATACATCAAAGAGGCCGTCGCTTTCCTTGCCCATCTCAAGAGCAGTTTCCAGAACCTCAAAGGTCCTCTCATCAACGACAACCGGCTCTTTCCCAGCCGCTTGATTGATACGGTAGACATCTGATCCCTCAAGGTTGGTCGATAGTAGACCTTCCATTTCCTTGATATAGGCAACAGCCCGATCCATGACCTCTTCCTGACCTTCATGGTAGATACTGAGCTGGACCACGGTGTGGAGCAGACTTTCGCTACGGGTCAAGGGACTTTTGATGACAGGCAGGGCCTCTTCTTTCTTGCCACAAGCGACTAATAGAATCAGCACAAGACTCAAACAGAGCCATCTTAGCGCTTTTTTCATAGATTATCCTCTCTAAACAGAAAACACAGTAGGCTGGCTACCGTGTTTCCCTCTTGTTTTTGAATAGATTATTCAAATGTCAATTTTACTGTTTCAGTATTTCCTTCTTCAGCAGCTTTCAAGAGCTCTTCAACTGATTTCTTGAAGTTTTCAGAAGTATTAGTCGCACCAGATACAACTTCTACATCTGCGCTTTGAGCTGCAAGAAGTTCTTCGTCAAGCTTGTCAGTTGCATCTTTAGATGAGATACCTGATTTTGCTTCCATGTTTTTGTTGTACTCTTCGTCTTCAGACTTCAAAGCACCGTCAGCATTTTCATAGTCAGCTGTTGAAGCAGTGATTTTACCATCCTTGATAGTAATTTCATGTACAAACTTCCAACCGCGCTCATCGAAATCAGACTCAGCTTTGTAAGTACCATCTTTCCAAGTTGCTGTTGCAGTTGCTTCAGAAGCTGCAGTTTCAGCAGAAGAAGCTGTTGTTGCTGCTTCTTCTTTAGCACCACATGCTACCAAAGTGAGGGCTGCACCAAGAACCAAGACACTTTTCAACATCCATTTTGTTGATTTCATATAAATACTCCTTTGGAATTATTTGTTTTTCTTATATTATGATATAACTTTTTTCCAAAAATGTCTAGTGTTTTTAGAAATATTTGTGAAAGAAATCACCCAAAAAAGCGTTTGCCGAGTCTGCAGCCTGTGGAGAAAGCTTTCTCAAATGCCTAGAGGACCTGTCCAGATACTGGTTTAGGATTATCTCCGTCCGCTCAAGAGCAGACGTAGCTAGAATTTTTTGGTGTAAGTCTGTCAACTTTTCAGGACTAGATTCATTGACCAACTCCTCGAAATCAGCAGCCAGGCCTTCATTGTCTTGTAAAGCTAGCAACAGGGGAAGGGTATAAATACCATTTTGGACATCCTGCAAACCTGGCTTGCCAGACTCTGACAAATCTAGTTTGTAGTCTATCAAATCATCACGAATTTGAAAGGCCATTCCCAAATCACGGCCTGCTCGATAGGCCTGGCGTGCATGACGCAAGGACTGTCCAGGATAGAAGAGGCCCAATTGATAGGCATATCCGAATAAACTAGCCGTTTTCCCTTGAATTTGCTTTAAATAAGCCCTTGGTGTCATGTTCACATTATAGGCATTCAGGAGTTGCTCCAGCTCACCCCTCAAAATCCATTCGACGATTTTATGGTGAGCCAGGTGAACGTCTTTTTCTTCAAGGTCCAATTGCCGGAGCCCCTGGGCCAAGAGACGACCTGCATAGGCCAAGAGATAATCTCCTGCATAAATAGCAATACGATTGGAAAATTGAATGTGGGCAGCCTGGATACCTCTACGGTAGTCAGCCTGGTCAATCACATCATCATGAATGAGGGTCGCCAAATGCAGAACCTCCAGATGAGCAGCAAAATAGAGCTTGGCAGGAACTATCTGGCCTTCTGTCTCCCTGGCTAAAAAAAGGCAAAGACCTGCCCTGAGGTATTTACCAGGAGCATCGATGTACTGATCAATTTTCTCTTTTACATCAGGGTGCAAGACTACCATCTCAGATTTGATGATAGCCTTGACCTGCTCTAATCCAGCTTCAACCTCAGGATAGGCCTTCCAAATTTCATGTACCACTAGTTCTTATTTGTCCTTTATTTTTTGTCATTCTTACGATAAATATGCTTGGGTCTACCATAGACGAGCTTATCAAGGAAGCGACCCAACCATGGCATAATCCAGTAGTCCAAACCAAAGGCACGACCGGCACCATTCATGAGCGAGATTGCCGCCGGGATGAACCAGATGTTAACCCAGTAGAACATACCAGACAAGCTAAACATGATAACGAACATAACTGTGATGGCAGATACCAACCATACAAAGGCACCACCAATCAAAGCCAAACCGATACCGATTTCGGTGATGGTCATGAATTTCTGCATGAAGAGAGCAACTTCTTGGTTAGGCATCATAAATTCCATAATTGACGCAAACCAATCTGGCATTGATTCCAAGACCGTCATCGGCGTTTCACCATAAGCATAGCTGAGACCAAAGATTGGATCTGCCATTTCTGCAACTGCTTCAGACGCTCCAGATACAGCTTCTGCAGCCGATGCCCCAGAAACAGGATCTGCCAACCATGGGAATGGGAAGACAACTTGGTCACCGAACCATGAAGTCGTACCGAAAAGACCAAAGGCCTTTTTCACACCCTCATAAAGCCAAACTGAACCGTAGAGCAGGCGCATTGGTAGAGACCAAAGGAGATTGCCCTTACCAGAAGTATGGCCACCGAAGATATTACGCTTGTTCTGAATATCAAAGAATTCATGACGAACATAGGCACCCATGTAGAAGAAGCTACGGATGGTAAAGAAGTAGAGCAAGTTGACCATGTGTTTGACAGCCATAGCCAGGAAACCTGACATGTGGTACTTGTCCATCAAGAAGGCTACGCCATAACGGGCACCGATAGATACCATGAAGCCGTCGTATTTACCTTTGTAGGCATGTTTTTCGCCACCCTTAATGGCTGCAACGATATTGCTTGCAGCTGTGTGACCTGTCTGCTCAGCAGCCTGTACGATTTGCGGTGTTGGCTTGCCTTCGCTTTCTTCAAAGTAAACCAAGTCACCGGCAACATAGACGTTCTCACGGCCTTTTGCTTCCATGTACTCGTTTGCAACCAGACGTCCTGCACGCGCACGTTCAATTCCGAACTCTGCAGTGTCTGTGTTGGCTTGAACACCGGCTGTCCAGATAGAGGTGTAGGTCGGAATTTGGCGACCTGATGACAGGGTCAGGCTGTCTTCTTGTACGCTAGCAACACCGTCACCGAGAACCAATTCAACACCTTTTTTCTCAAGGTATTTCTTAGCCTTAACTTGTTCTTTCTCAGTCACCATGGCCAAGATATTTGGCATTGCCTCAACAACCTTGAGCGAGAATTCTTTTGGATCAAGCTTGAACTCACGTGCCAGGATCGGTACCCAGTCAATAAGCTCACCAATCATTTCAATACCAGTGAAACCTGCACCGATAACAGTAAAGGTCAAGAGGGCGCGACGTTTTGCCTCATCATGCTCACGCATGGCACGGTAGCAGGCATCCACCATGTGATCGTGCAAGCGCTCTGCCGCTTCAATTGACCAGAGGGTGAATCCATGCTCTTTAACACCTTTAACACCGAAGTCATTGGCCTCGCCCCCCATAGCCAGCAAGAGATAGTCAAAGTCCAAGGTCTGGTGCTCAGCAATGACCTGTTTCTTATCATAGTCGATTTCCAAAACCTTATCAGTTACCAAGTCAACCTTAGGATACTTGGCAAAAATGCGTTGTAAATCATACTTAATCGCATTAGGTTCTACACGACCAGCAGCCACCTCATGGAGCTCTGTCATATAGGTATGGAAGGAATTCTTATCAATCAGGGTAACGGTTACATCCGAGTCCTTTTTAAATGTCTTTCCGAGCAAACGTGCTGCTGCAATCCCTGCATAACCAGCACCAACAATCACAATATTTTTCGTCACAGTGTGTCCTCCTTGTGAAAATAGAAACGATTTACATGAGATTATTATATATTTTTATAGAAGAAAATTCAAGCCCCTATTTCAATAACTAGTAATATCTATGAGGAAGCTTGCCAGATTGAGAAAAAAAAAGTAAGATAGAATGATAAGAATAGACACGAGTCAATCGGTTGAAAGGAGGCGAGAACTGGTGAACCGGAAACAACAAACCTTAAATTTTATCACCATGCTGGCAGCTCAGGCTGTGGTCATTTCGCTCATTGAGCGCTTGATCACACCTCCTTTTGCCTTTGCGCCGGGTGCCAAGCTAGGGCTGGGAAATCTCATTAGCCTGATTGCCATTTTCACCCTTCCTACCAAAGACAGCTTAAAGGTTGTGGGCCTTCGTCTGCTGATTGCTACCTTTCTAGGCGGCACTTTTTCTACCTTTCTCTACAGTTTTGCTGGAGTCACCCTAAGCTATCTTGGTATGCTCGCCTCAAAGCAACTGGGACCTAAACGGGTCAGCCCTATCGGCATCTCCATACTGGGGGGCATGCTCCACAATCTGGGACAACTGCTTGTCTTTGCCAGCATCGCTCGTTCCTTCTACGTTTTAAACTACCTGCCAATTTTATCAATCACCGGCATCCTGTCTGGTCTACTGGTCGGCCTTGCTGCGACCTACCTACTAGAAAAGGTCGGACCGCTCCACCATCACCACAAACAAATCCTGGCCCAATGGAAATAGGCATGCCTTATTTCTAAGAAGGCGGGATTTTCTTTTTGAAAAAAACAAGGGCAGAAAAAGAACTGCCTCTAGACAGTTCCAATTTCTAATCTTTTGACAAAAATGACTGTCACCCGGACTTGTGAGTATAAAGAAAACTGCCTACCAGCGGTTCTCATCTCCAACTTTCTAGTCATTTTATATGTCCCACAGACCATGAAATGATAAAGAAAGGATGCCTTCCAGCAATCCTAATTTCCAACCTTTTAAGCCAGTAATTGTCCTTATGGACAGCTGAAAATAAAGAAAACCAGCTGCCGCTGGTTCTCATTTCCAACCTTTTAATAAAAATGACTGTCCCCCGGACTTTTGAGCATAAAGAAAACTGCCTGCCGGCAGTTCCAATCTCCAACCTTTTAATAAAAATAACTGTCCCCCGGACTTTTGAGTATAAAGAAAACTGCCTGCCGGCAGTTCCAATCTCCAGCCTTCTAATAAAATTGGCAGTCCACTGGACTGCCAATTTTATTAGAACCCATCTACATTCGTGTAGATTTTTTGTACATCTTCGTCGTCTTCGAGGGCGTCGTAGAGTTTTTCAAATGTTGCGAGGTCATCGCCGTCAAGTGATACTTCTGATTGTGGGATCATTTCCAGTTCAGTAACATTAAACTCTTGGATTCCTGATTCTTTCAGTGCCACGATTGCCTTGTGCAAATCAGTTGGTGCTGTATAAACAGTGATTGTGCCGTCTTCTGCTTCTACGTCATCGACTTCGACATCTGCTTCAAGGAGCAATTCGAAGATGGCATCTGCGTCATCACCTGCAAAGACAACCACACCTTTTTTATCAAACATGAAGGATACAGAACCAGACGCACCCATGTTACCGCCGTTTTTACCAAAGGCAGAGCGAACATTGGCTGCGGTACGGTTTACGTTTGATGTCAAGGTATCAACGATAATCATAGAACCGTTTGGCCCAAACCCTTCGTAACGCCCTTCCACGAAGGTTTCGTCTGTGTTTCCTTTTGCCTTGTCAATGGCCTTGTCTATGATGTGTTTTGGAACCTGCGCTTGCTTAGCACGGTCGATAACAAATTTCAGCGCTGAGTTTGTTTCTGGATCTGGGTCACCCTTTTTCGCTGCTACATAGATTTCAACACCAAATTTTGCGTAAACTTTTGAGTTAGCACCATCTTTTGCGGTTTTCTTAGCTACAATATTGGCCCATTTACGTCCCATGGGGAACCTCCTACATTTTATAAAATCGCTTTATTATACCATAAATGGCAAGGATTGAGAAGATTTTTAAAAGCAAAAGACAAGCTCGCATGAACTTGTCTTTTTATCTTACAACTCAACTGTCGCAACTTGACTATCTTTGCTTACTTGTCCAAGATTTTCAAGGCTGACAGATTTGATTTCTGCTGTGTTTGTGAAGGCAACAACGATGGTTGTTTCACGTCCTGCTGAACGGATAGCATCCAAATCTGCCACAAGGAGTAAGTCACCAGCTTCAACACGTTGACCATCTGTTACCTTAGTTGAGAATGGAGCACCGTTTAGTGCAACCGTATCTAGACCGACGTGCACCAAGACTTCTACCCCCTTGTCAGACAAAATACCGACAGCGTGTTTTGTTGGGAAGACACTAGTTACAATACCTGAAACTGGTGCATAGACATTTCCGGAGCTAGGCTCAACTGCATAACCGTCGCCCATCATTTTTTGTGAGAAGACCGGATCTTTCACTTCTGTGATGGCGATGGCTTGACCTTCAGCAACAGCATAAACTGCCTCGGTCACACCCTTGAATTGTGCTTCCTCAACTACTGTTTCAGTCGCAACAATTTCCGTACGAGGGATGGCTACGCCAGATTCTAGTAAGTCTTGAATGTCTGATTTGAGAACATCTGCTTTTGGTCCGTAGACTGCTTGAACACCTGAGTCTTTGATAATCAAGCCCATAGCACCCGCCTGTTTCCAAGCATTTTCATCTCCAACCTGTGCCACATCTTTGACACTTACGCGAAGACGAGTCATGCAAGCATCCACATCTGCGATATTATCACGACCACCAAGCAAGTTGATGATTTGTACCACTTGTGAACTAGCATCCGCAGTATCTACGTTTGAATTTGAAACCACATCTGTTGTTTCTGTATCATAGTTACCATTGCGTCCAGCTGTTGCTAGGTTGAATTTTTGAATCATGAAGTTGGCAATGAAGTACATTGCAACTGCAAAGAGGGCTGTTACCCAGATAAAGTTGAAAGCATCCATACCGATACCAGCTTTAATCGCCATCGGTGTACGTGTAAGGAATTCGATATTACCAAATGAGTGCATACGTAAATTGACAATATCCGCCATAGCAAAAGCAGCACCTTGTACAAAAGCATAAACGACATAGAGTGGCATTGCTGCAAACATGAACATAAACTCAATTGGTTCTGTTACACCTGTCAAAAAGACGGCTGCAGCAGATGAAAGGAACATACCACGATATTTTTTCTTCTTATCCTCATCAACATTACGGTACATAGCAAGGGTCAAGCCCATGAGAATACCTGAGGAACCAATCATTTGACCTACTTTAAAGCGAGCAGGGGTTACATTGGCAAGAAGGTCATTGTACTGAGTCAAATCACCAGCATCCTTGAGGTTAATCAAGTCTGTAATCCAAGCCAACCAGAGCGGATCTTGACCAAATACTTGTGTACCTGCTTGTGCACCTGTCAAGATGTCATAGGTACCACCAAGTGACGTATAGTTCATTGGAATGGTCAACATGTGGTGCAAACCAAATGGAAGAAGCAAACGTTCCAAGGTACCATAAACAAAAGGTGCAAGAATTGGTGCTGTATCCTGTGAGCTTGCAATCCACTTACCAAAGCTATTGATTCCTGTTTGAACAACTGGCCAAAAGATAGCTAATCCTAGCGCTACAAGAACTGAACGATAGATGACAACAAACGGCACAAAGCGTTTGCCGTTAAAGAAGGTCAATACATCTGGCAACTTGCGATAGTTATAGTATTTGTTGTAAGCAGTCGCACCAACAAAACCAGCAATAATCCCTACAAAGACACCCATGTTCAAAGCAGGCTGACCAAGGATATTGACAAAGTAGCCAGATACTGGAATTTGAGTTCCAAATACAGTGCTAACAGTCGCAGTCGCATCAGCCAACATATCAGTCGTTACACCAAAGAAGTGACCTGTTATCAAGTTAATGAGAATGAAGGCAAGACCAGCCGAGAAGGCACCACCAGCTTTCTCTTTAGCCCAGCTTCCACCGATTGCCAAGGCAAAGAGCAAGTGGAGGTTTCCGATAATCCCCCAACCGATTTGGGCGATGATATTCCCAATACGAATGAGCAATTCAGATTCAGGACTGATTAGTGGAATCGAGTTTCCGATAGAAACCATGAGACCTGCCGCCGGCATAACGGCAATCACGACCATCAAACATTTACCGAATTTTTGCCAAAATTCAAAACTAAGAAATTTTTTCATGTGTTTCTCCTAAATTTTTTCTTGGTCTGTTGACCTTTAGATACCTATGTTAACTTCCACACCAAAGTGGTCTGAAATAATGGGAAGATTATCCCCATTGAAAATCACACGACTGGATTGAACCTGTCTTTTCTGATTTAAGAACACATAGTCCAGACGTTTTTCCTGACTATGACCTGCCCATCCATCAATGGCTTTTTCAACTGTAATCCCCCTATCCTTTTCCTCGGCCAAATCATAACTATCATATAAACCTAAGTCCTTGATAGCTTGATAGGCTTGTGGATTTGACAGGGCATCCGTATTGAAATCTCCCATTAGAATTTTCAAACGTCCCGAACTTGTCCGTTTCACAATCGAGCGAATATTCTCCAACTGATTTTCTTCTTTACTGTCAGGAAGATTGATATGACAAGAATAAATGTCAATCCATTCCTTCTCGTGCAAGACTGTCAAACCGATGATTTTTCTAGATAAGATTGATGTCAGGTCTTGGTTCTGACTACAGTAGAAGGCATCTACTTCATAGACAGGTAGTTTAGTCAAGAAGGCAATTCCTTCATCATATCTATCGTAACCAATATGGGAATTGGACCAGAAATAGGAATAGTCTGTCACTCCAAGCTCTCTCAGTTTCTCAAGCAGGACCAGACCATAATTGTCTTGCCGTAAGTCCTTGGTCACCAGAGGACTTGTCATCAGCTGATTGACTTCCTGAAGAGCAATTACATCATATTGCTTTTGGGCAATGGTCTGAGCTAAAATATCCAATTTTTCATGCTGGTCATCTTCTAGCCAGGCATGAACATTGACTGTTAGTAATTTCATATCTCTCCTTTCTATTTACTTCGTAAAACCTTTTCAATTTGTAGCCTTATTATAACGTAAACGTTTTCACTTGTCAACACTTTTACGGAATAATTTAAGATGTTTTACGTAAAAGTTTATCTGGACTTAGAATACTGACCTTTGGCATTTTTTATGATATACTAGCGATAAATAGCAAGCTAGGAAGTTACCCCCCAATGAGTAAATACAAGAAAGTCTATGCTGACATCAAGGAAAAAATTGAACAAAATCTCTGGCAGGCCAATCAAGAGATGCCTACAGAGAATGAGCTGATGGAGATTTATTCCTATTCCAAGGACACTATCCGCAAGGCCCTATCTCTATTGGAAATGGACGGCTATATCCAAAAACGTCAGGGACGAAACTCGATTATTTTGGACCATAACCTCGTTAGAAAACCATTTGTGTCCGAATTGAAGACCGTCAGTGAACTCAACCGCTCTGCCCATCATCAAGTCCAGACTGAATTGACCAACCTCTATATTGTCCAAGGTCAGCCAGAGGTCATGAAGGAATTGGAAGTGGATGAAAAAACGGATCTCTACCGTGTCAGCCGCGTTCGGACTATCGACGGTGAGCGATTAGAGTATGAGATTTCCTACTTTGACCGCAGAATTGTCCCCTATCTCAGCAAGGAAATCGCTGAAAGCTCCATTTATCAGTATCTAGAATCGGACCTGGGCTTAGAAATCTCCCATTCCCGTCGGGAAATTTCCTTCCGCTTTGCGACAGAAGAAGAAAAAAGCCTGCTAGACCTGGCAGGCTACGACATGGTGATCTCTGTTACCAGTACCACCTATTTAGCAGACGGCCGTCCCTTCCAGTACGGCACCATTACCTACCGACCAGACAAGGTTACCTTTGTTTCAATGGCCAAACGGTGATCAACCCATTCTCTCTATTCAACCCAGTGTATAGGCACTGGGTTTTCTTGTGTCGTGAGCGCTAAAAAAGACAAACACCGAAACGATGTTTGTCCTTATTACACCTTGAGCATTTTACTTTCAAGGAGTGATATCAGACTTCACTGCCTTTCTGATAAGCTCAGCTTCTTTTCTTTTTCAAAGCAGCCAAGAATGCCAAGCCGGTCAAACCTAGCAACAAGAAGGAAATATTTTGACTGTCACCAGTATTTGGCAGGACTGGTTGAGTTGTTGTAGTTTCCATTTTCTTGCTTTCTTCCTCAGCAGAAACAGTAGACTCAGTAGAAACCTCGTCCTTGTTTGAGTCCTTGTTAGATTCGGCCGTCTGGTCCTTAACGTCTTTATCTATCGGAGT
This sequence comes from Streptococcus sp. P25B114, assembly GCF_053010325.1. Classification (NCBI taxonomy): domain Bacteria; kingdom Bacillati; phylum Bacillota; class Bacilli; order Lactobacillales; family Streptococcaceae; genus Streptococcus; species Streptococcus sp. P25B114. The sequence continues at coordinate 39,622 of NZ_JBRKNW010000012.1, forward strand.
CGTTGTAACCACCTTGCTATCAGAAGTAACTAAAACCGTCAGCCCTTGATAAGCTGCTTGCCCCAGGCTAAAGATTCGTCCAAGCTGGTCAACCAGCTCCACAAATAGAATCGGTGCAACTGACCCACTTGTCTTAGCCTTGAGACTCAATGCAATAGATGATAAATCACCAGCTTCTTTTTCAACCACAAAGGTATTCCCTTCAAGCTTGATTCCCTCTGAAAGAACTCCATCTACTAGAGCCGGATCAAAGTGTAAACGAATTTGGTAAGTACCTTTTTCAATGCCTTTGAGATCGCCCAACTCTAGTGTCACAGGGAATTCCTGACCAATTTTAGCTGCTTCCGGAAGAACGGCTAAAATTCCTTTGGCAGGCTCATCATAACTCAATCCAAAACCAATTGGGTAGGCAACCTGGTCTGTACTGAGCAATCCATCCTTAATCAGAGGTATGTCTACAGGCAAGCTACCCTTGTGTGGTAGGCCGGCAAAGATAACTTCTACCCCAGCTGGAATATTTGGACCGAACGCATTATCTGGTCGGAGAGCCTCCGTTGGATCCATTCCCTTGTTACCATAGACTGCTACAATTGCCTTAGCAGCTGGATAGTTAGCAACATCATAAGGTTTGGAAATACTCATGACAACAACTAGCTTACCTTGGCTATTAGCGTAATCTACAACCTCAGTAGGAACCCTGGTCAACCAATGGTCACTAGCCAAATGAGATTCACGTCCAATTTCCGACACAAGGATAATATGACTCGCTTTGTCTAAACTTTCTTTCAAGCTTTCCGAACTAGATTCCGCATTGTATCTGACAGTTTCAAATGTAACATCTGCTGGTATAATACCATCCGCCTGCAAGCGTCTCATTCCCAAATCAAGGCCAGGAAGTTCGTTATTATAGGCACCCAATAATAAGACATGGTCACCAGCAGTCAACTTAAATGGCAAGATAGTATCATCGTTCTTAACCACCGTTACCGCGCTGGCGGCAATTTGTCTTTCCAGGTCTCTATTCAAATCAGATCCTACCGCCTGGTTGGCTGCCTCTGCAGTTCTTGCCGCCAAGTCAAAGTCCAATACGCCGCGTTTTGCTTTCAAACGTAAAATCCGTCGAACAGAATCATCCAGCATGCCTTCTGTAATGTGTCCCTGCGCCACTGCAGCTTCGATGTCATCAATAATAGCATCGATTTTAGCTAAATCAAGCTTGTTTCTCAAAACTGTTGGCATCAAGACAATATCCACACCTGCTTGTATGGCCATGATCGCTGCTTCGGATTCCCCAAAGTTTTGAGAAATGGCGTCCATACCCATAGCATCCGTAACAATAATTCCATCATAGCCATACTGATTGCGGACAATGCCTGTCAAAATATCATCAGACAGGGTAGCAGGAATATGAATTTCTTCGCCAGATTTTTTAGAAACATAGGTATCTTTCTCAATCTGTGGGTATTGGATATGAGCTGTCATAATCATGTCCACTCCGCCATCCATGGCAGCTTTAAACGGAGCTAATTCTAAGGCTGCCAATTCTTCCATTGACTTATCTACCAGAGGAAGACCTGTATGAGAGTCGGTTGCGGTGTCCCCATGGCCTGGGAAATGCTTAGCTGCTACAGCCACATTATGGGCCTGAATTCCCTGCATCAAAGGAATTCCTAGGGAGGCAACAAGTTCAGGATTAGATGAGAAGGAACGCAGACCGATAACAGGGTTTTGAGGATTATTATTTGTATCCAATACCGGCGCAAAATCCACATTGACACCCAAAGCAGATAATTCCCTACCGATAATCTCACCAGCCTGTCTAGCTAACTCTGGATCACGGGTGGCACCCAATGCCATATTCCCTGGTAGGGCCGTACCTGAACCCAGACGATAAACAATTCCCCCTTCCTGGTCAATAGCAATCAAGAGAGGGATATTCCCATTCTGAGCCTTATTTCCAACTGCAGCTGCTTGCATATCCTGTGTAAGATTGAGGGTTTGTTCCGTTTCCTTTACGTTTTCCGCAAAGAGGATAACGCCACCAAAATCGTACCCATCAATCGCTTCTGCAATTTCTTCATTAACAACCGTCAGGTCGCTCACCACTTCGCTACCTTCCGTCTGCCACTTACGAAAATCCGGCATCAACATCTGCGTGATTTTTTGCCGTGTAGACATGTCGTCAATCATGCTAGTGATTTGCGTCTCTGCATCTACAGCTTGTTCACCAGTGTTAAGCTCCTCACTAGCTGGAGTTGCAGATAAGTCTGTGGAACTGGCAATCGGTGCATTCACAGCTTCAAGACTGGTGCCTGTTTCTGGTGAAACAGGTTCCGTATTGGCCTTGACTGTAGCCCATGGACTTGTCGCCATAGCAAGCGCAAGACCTGCTAAGTACAAATAGCTATGCTTTTTCATAGTTACCTCCATTTTTTGTTTTTTATATTATTATACAAAAACATCCGCTACCTGTAAACGTTTACCGCCTGACTGTTGACATTCTCTACTAGTTTTTTTCTCCATTCGACAAAATGAAAAACCAGTTGTACAAATACGAACAACTGGTTTTATCACTATAGACTTATCTTACTCATTCAACCATTGGTCAACCGTTTCGCGGTTGACATCAATCCATTTTTTAGCGGCATCGTCAGGAGACATCCCCTCATTCATATCCAAAAGAATGGACTCCATATCCTCAGAGGTCCAGTGGAAATTATCCACAATTTGGTACAATTGAGGCATATCCTCTTGTAGACCTTTCCGTGCAATCGTATGGATATTTTCTGTCGAACCAAATGAACCTTCTGGGTCGTCCAAGTATTTCAAGTCATATTTGGAGAACATCCAGTGCGGAGACCAGCCCGTTACGATGATTTCGTCTTGGTTGGCAATCGCTTTTTCTAAAGCGGTTGTCATGGCACCTGTAGAGGCCTTGGTCAGTTCCCAACCAGACAAGTTTCCATAGTCTTGCAGGGCATTTTCAGCCGCCTCCATAATTCCAGCACCGGGCTCAATCCCTGTGATAGTTGTGGTCGCCTGATTAGACAGGTCCGCAATGCTAGTCACATCCATATAGGCTGGGACAACCAATCCGAGCTTAGTCCCTTCCATATTTGGTCCCAAATCATCTAATTGGTTCTTATGTTTGTCATAGAGCGACGCCTGTGTGACCGGCAACCAAGGACTGACTGAGAAATCCGAGTCCCCGTTTGCAACTGACTGCCACATGACGGCATTATCCAGCGGTACCATTTTTACGTGGTAGCCCGCCTCTTCCAAGACCTTGGCAATGACAGTTGTCGACGCCACCTCAGTATCCCACTGAGTATGGGAAATGGTCACCGTCTGTCCCTGCTCTGTATTTCCGGAAGTCAAGGCTAGGAAGCTTCGTCCCAAAGCTGCTCCGACAAATACCAGCAAGGCCGCTAGAGCGATGCACTTGTTGGTTGACGATTTTTGTCCAATTTCACGTTTGGCATTGAAAGCCTGAGTGACACGGTCAAGGATAATCGCTAAGATAACCAAGGAAATACCAGATACAAATCCATTCCCGATGTCCGCCTTCTGAAGGGCAGACAGGACTTCACGACCCAGACCTGGCGCCCCGATCATAGAACCAGTAACCACCATGGACAGGGCCAACATCATGGTCTGATTGACACCAGCCATAATGGTATTTTTAGCCAAGGGCAATTCAACCTTAAACAATTTCTGAGCCGACGTTGAACCAAAAGCATCCGCTGCCTCAACCAACTCTGTCGAAATTTCACGGATCGCCAAATTAGTAAACCGAACTGTCGGCGGTAGGGCGAAAATCACTGATGCAAAGACACCTGGCACCATGCCAATCCCGAAGAAGGCTACCGCCGGAATCAGATAAACAAAGGCCGGCATGGTCTGCATAAAGTCCAAAATCGGATTGACAATTTTCTTGACCGTATTGTTCTTGGCCATCCAAATTCCCAGAGGAACCCCGATAACAATCGAGATCAGGCTGGCTACGATGACCAGAGTCAAGGTGTTGATCAATTCATCCCACAACCCTTGGTTGTAAATAAAGAGCAGGCCCAAGAAAGTCATGACTGGCAGGGGCCATTTTTTTCGTGCCAAAAACCATACAGCTACAGTTGCTAATCCGATAAATAGGAGCGGATGAATGAACAATAAGGTGTTGGTGATCCAGTCCATCAAGGTACTCCCGATGGCTTGTAGTATATCAAACAGCCCTGCGAAGGTCGTGGTCAACCAACTGGTCAAGGCCTCTACCAGCTCTGCCACTGGTAGTTTTTCTTGCAATAAATCCAAAATATCTAACCTCTTTCTCTAGTTTTCCTCTGTTTCTGACGCAGTGCCATCATCTGGAATATTAGCCAAGGCTTCAATCACGCGCCCGCGAATAATAACCCCAAGGAGCTTATTGTGCTCGTCCGTCACGGCAATCGGCGCCGACGAATCATAAATCAGAGGCATAATATCTGTAATCACTGTATCTTTTGAAACCGTCAGAACGTCCTTATCAATGACATCAGACAGTGGCAAGCCCTTACGACGCGCCTCGATAACAGCATCTGCGGTCAAGGCTCCCACCAATTCCCGACGACGATTGGTTGCCATCAACATAGAAACCTCCTCTGTACGCATGCGCATCAGAGCAACTTGCGGCCCGTCCAATTCAACCGTTGCCGTAATCGGCTTAATCATAATATTTTGTGCCGTCAAGACCTTGGAACGATCGACATCTTCCATAAATTCACGAACAAAATCATTGGCCGGATTGGTCAAAATTTCCTCACCAGTACCGATTTGCATGATTTTCCCGTCCCTCATCAGAGCAATACGATCACCAATTCGCAAGGCCTCGTTGAGGTCGTGACTGATAAAGATGATGGTTTGCTGATTGCTAGCTTGCAAATCCAAGAGCTCATCCTGCATTTCACGACGAATAAGCGGGTCCAAGGCTGAAAAAGCCTCATCCATCAAGAGAATTTTCGGTTTGTTGGCCAAGGCTCTAGCCAAGCCGACACGCTGTTGCATCCCACCAGACAGTTGGTCTGGGTATTGATCCTTGAAGACCAACAAGCCTGCATTTTCCAATGCCTTCTCAGCCGCTGCCTGACGTTCTTCTTTTGATACCCCACGCAATTCCAGACCGAACTCTGTGTTTTCCAAAATCGTCTTATGTGGAAATAAGGCAAAACTTTGGAAAACCATGTTCATATCGTGGCGACGCACCTGCCGCAGCTCTTCAGCGTTCATTTTTGAAATATCTTGACCATCCAAGACAATGCTACCAGATGATGGTTCTATCAAACGATTGAGCATCCGCACCAAAGTTGATTTCCCTGAGCCCGACAGACCCATGATGACAAAAATTTCGCCCTCTTGGATTGAAAAATTAGCATCGTAGACCCCAACGGTGGCACCTGTTTTCTTCAAAATTTCTGTTTTTGATTTTCCCTGTTTGACCATTTCAAGGGCAGCCTTCTGCTTTTTACCAAATACTTTGGTCAAATTTTTCACTTCTAGTAATGTCATGTGAACTCCTTTCTCGAAGTGGCTACATTATAAAATTTAAGTGTTGTCACTTTTATAAACTCTATCTTAAAGTAAGTGAAGCCCATTGTCAAGGAAAAAGTGTTCACATCATTTTCAAACAGACTATCAAAAATACCCTCAAACGCCGTATCTACAAGGCTTAAACTCTGGTGAAAGAGTAAAAAAAACAAACCACCGAAGTGATTTGTCTTTTATGTAAGTATTATTTACTATGCCAGATGTCTTCGTTGTACTGCTCGATTGTACGGTCAGATGAGAAGAATCCTGCTTTAGCAATATTGTGAACAACTTTCTTGTTCCATGCATCTTGATCTTCGTAGTCTGCAAAGACTTGCTCTTTAACTTCGATGTACTCTGCTAAGTCAATCAAGGTCATGAACCAGTCTTTCGAGATCAATTCATGGTGAAGACGACCAAGGCGTTCTTCATTACCAAGTGCTTTCACTTCATCACTAATGATAAAGTCAACCGCACGTTTGATGTTGGCATCACCATTGTAGTAGTCCGCAGACACGTAGCCAGCTTTGTCGTACAAGTCGATAATGGTATCTGAATCCTTACCAAATGTGTAGATGTTATCCATGCCTGCTAATTCTGCAATCTCAACGTTAGCACCGTCCATAGTACCAAGTGTCAAAGCACCGTTCAACATAAATTTCATGTTACCAGTACCTGACGCTTCTTTAGAAGCCAATGAGATTTGCTCAGAGATGTCAGTCGCAGGAATCAGTTTTTCAGCAACCGTTACGTTGTAGTTTTCTACCAAGTGAACGTTGAGGTACTTGCTCACTTCTGGGTCATTGTTAATCAACTCAGACAAGCAAAGAATCAAATGAATGATGTCTTGAGCGATAATATAAGCTGGAGCTGCCTTACCACCGAAGATAACAGTGATTTTACGTTTCGGAAGGTTACCGTTCTTAATTTCAAGATACTTGTGGATGACATACAAGGCGTTCATTTGTTGGCGTTTGTACTCGTGGAAACGTTTGATTTGTGTATCGATGATAGAGTTTTCGTCCAATTCGATACCCTTGTTGTCTTTCAAATAACGTTTGAGAGCCAACTTGTTGTTGTGCTTGATTTCTGCCAACTTAGCATGCACTTCCTTGTCGTCTGCAAAGGCTAGTAATTTCTCAAGCTTAGTTGCATCTGTCAAATACTCATCACCAATCAATTCCTTGATGTAGTCTGCAAGATCTTGGTTAGCAAATTCCAACCAACGACGGAAGGTGATACCGTTTGTCTTGTTATTGAATTTTTCTGGGTAAAGCTCGTTGAAACCTTTCAACTCAGAGTTTTTCAAAATTTCAGTATGGAGAGCCGCAACCCCGTTGACAGAGTTTGAGAAGTGGATATCCATGTGAGCCATGTGCACACGACCAGACTCGTCGATGATGTGAAGGGCTACATCGGAAACTTCTTTTGCAACCAAGGCATCCAATTCCTTGATGATATCTACTAAGTGAGGTACTACCTCTTCCAAGAATGACAATGGCCATTTTTCAAGAGCTTCTGCCAAGATGGTGTGGTTGGTGTAACCAGTCATGTTCTTAACGATGGCCACTGCTTCTGCAAATTCCAAGCCATGCTTTTCAGTCAAAAGACGGATCAATTCTGGAATAACAAGTGAAGGGTGAGTATCATTGATTTGAACGTAAGCATAGTCTGCCAAGTCACGCACATTTGAGCCACGCTCAATCGCTTCATCAATCAAGAGCTGGGCAGCGTTTGATACCATGAAGTATTGTTGGTAAATGCGGAGCAATTCACCATTCTTGTCTGAATCATCTGGATACAAGAAGAGGGTCAAGTTTTCTTGAATAGCCGTCTTGTCAAACGTAATGCCATTTTCAATCAAGCCATAGTTGACAGACTGGATATCAAACAAGTTGAGGTAGTTCTTAGTGTCTTTCTTGTAACCAAGAATATCCAAACGGTCCAACTTAGATGTCAAGGTGAAGTTTTTGAATGGTACATCGTAGCTGATTGTCGTTGGAATCAACCAAGAGTCATTTTCAATCCAGAAGTTTGGCTCTGCATCTTGTTGGTTGTCCTTGAAGACTTGTTTGAAGAGACCGCAGTGGTAGTTGAGACCAACACCCTCACCGTTGATACCAAGTGTTGACATCGAATCTACAAAACATGATGCCAAACGGCCAAGACCACCGTTACCAAGTGATGGTTCTGGCTCAACGTCTTCAACCTGTGCCAAGGACTTGCCAGCCGCAGCTAATTCTGCCTGAATGTCCTTGTAAACACCCAAGTTGATCAGGTTGTTTGACAAGAGTTTACCAATAAGGAACTCTGCTGAGATATAGTAAACCTTGCGTTTACCTGTGTTTTTTGGCATATCTGCCGCTGATAGTTTGACATAGTTGAGCAACTGAAGATAGATTTCTTCGTTGGTCATGTCGGCTAATTTCTTATTGGCTTTGCTTTCTGCAAATGTAGTAAAGTTATTCATGATTTTTATTTCCTCGTTGATATAGTGTAGTCATTTTGACTAAGAAGTCTATGCGGTCCTGGGTTAAATCTTCGGCTTTCATCCGCCATTCCCAGTTGCCTCCAACAGTTGAAGGCATGTTCATACGGCTGTCTTCGCCCAAGTCCAGAACATCTTGCATGGTCGCAATAGCTGTATCGCTGACAGTTGCAAACAGTGTTCTAAGCATGGCTTGAGTAACTGGCTCAATCGGTTTTCTGTTGGTATAGGCATCTACAAATTCCTGTTGTTCAGGCTCTAGATTGTTATACCAGCCATTAACCACCTCATTATCATGGGTACCTGTATAGGCGATTGAGTTTGGCACACAACGGTGTGGGATGTCGATGCTCTGCCCTGTCACATCAAAGAAGCCAAATTCTAAGATTTTCATACCTGGGTAGCCGCAGTCTGCCAGCAACTTGCGTGCCTTAGCATCGATATTTCCAAGGTCCTCTGCAATAATCGGCAGGTCCCCTAGGGCTTCTTTAACTGCCTTGAAAAGATTGTAGCCTGGTCCTGGCTCCCATGTGCCAACCTTGGCAACTTTAGCATCTCCAGCTACCTGCCAGTAGTCAGAAAATCCTTTGAAATGGTCAATTCTCAAGACATCGTAGATCTTAAAGCTCTCGTGAATACGGTAAATCCACCAATTGTAGCCAGTCTTTTCATGTTGCTCCCAATCATAAAGTGGGTTACCCCAGAGCTGACCGTCCGCAGAGAAGTTATCCGCTGGTACGCCTGCCACATAAAGTGGCTTGCGTTCGCTATCAAGCTTGAAGAGCTGTGGCTTGGTCCAAACTTCCACACTATCTGCCGATACATAAATGGGCATATCTCCAATAATCTTGATGTGGTTCTTGTTGGCGTAGTCCTTCAACTGCTTCCACTGGCTAAAGAAGAAGTATTGAGTGACTTTGAAGTAGTCGATTTGATCTGCTAACTCTAAACGATACTTGGCCAAGGCTTCTTCGTTTCTGGCAACAACTTTCTTGTCATCCCATTCTTGTAGGGCCTTGTTGCCAAAATGTTCTTTAATTGCCATGAACTCTGCATAGTCATTTAGCCATGATGAATTAGCTTTTTCAAACTCTTGAAAGGCTACTTTACGCTTGTCATCAGTCAAGAAATTTTTAACAGCTCTTTCCAAGATTGGACGACGTGCCTCATAGATCAAGGCGTAGTCCACTTTTTCTGGATTGTCCCCAAAGTTCACATCTTGGTAATCAAAGTTGGCCAATAAATCTTCTTCTGCCAATAAATCAAAATCAATTAGGTGGGTATTTCCAGCAATAGCTGAAAATGATTGGTAGGGAGAATCCCCATAACTGGTCGTTGTGAGAGGAAGAAGCTGCCAGTAGGTCTGCTTGGTTTCAACCAAGAAATCAACAAAATCATAGGCAGGCTTTCCAAAAGTACCGATACCAAACTTACCTGGAAGTGAGGTAATATGCATTAAAATTCCACTGGTACGATTCGCCATAAAAACGTTTTCCTTTCTTTCAAGTACAATGATAGTTTAACGCAAACGTTTGCACTTGTCAAGGAATTACACAATATTTTTAAAAACTTTTCCGTAAAACTGCTCAAAAGCTGACAATATGAGCTTTATTAAACACTTATTAATACCTTTCAAAAAGAAAATCCGAGAATTTCTTCTCAGATTTTCTATATTATCTTATTTTTTATGAAAAGGTTTGCTCTTCAATTTTGATTTCATTATCCGCCACATCCGCGAGTAAGTTTGTCACATTTGTATGGTCTAAATAAAAGTCTGTTACCTTGTCGCGAATTTGGCTTTCGATGACCCGACGGAGTGGGCGAGCCCCCATTGCCTTGTCATAGCCGGCTTCCATCAAGAAGTCTTTGGCAGCCTCGGTCACCTCTAAGCTAATCCCTTTTTTAGCAAGTGTTTTATTGACCTGAGCCAGCATCAATTCTACGATAGCTTTGAGATCTTCTTTATCCAAGTGCTTGAATTCGATAACTGCATTGAAACGATTGAGAAACTCTGGGCGGAAGAATGGTGCGATGCGGTCCATGATGTCTTGATTTTCTTCACCTTCTGCCATTCCATAACCAAAACCAGCATTAGAAGTCGCGATAACAAGGGTATTTTTGAAATTGACTTGGTTGCCTTGCCCGTCTGTCAAATGACCATCATCCAAGACTTGCAAGAGGAGAGTAATCACTTGTGGATCTGCTTTTTCAATCTCATCCAAGAGGACAATGGAGTACGGATTGCGGCGGACACGTTCGGTAAGAGTATGGGAATTGTCATCATAGCCCACATAACCAGCTGTGGTACCAATCAATTTGGAAACGGCTGTCCGATCGCTGTATTCAGACATATCCAAACGAATAATGGCATCCTTGTTACCAAACAAGTCTAGCGCTAACTGTTTTGCCAACTCTGTCTTACCCACACCTGTCGGACCGACAAAGAGGAAGGAACCAATCGGACGGTTGCCGTCATCAAAACCTGCACGATTCCGACGAATGGCACGGGATACAGCTTCCACCGCATCGTCTTGACCGATAACCTTGGCTGCCAGGCGATTTTTCAATTCCTTGAGTCGTTCAATATCAGAAGCTCCCATTTGTGAAACTGGAATTCCTGTCATGCGCTCAACTGACTGAGCCACATCATTGACGGTCGCCACTACTTTCTGTTGCTCCGTATGATTTTCAATCTGTTTTTGTAGCTTATCAATACGGACCTTTTCATTCAAGGCTTTTTCATAATCCTCTTTCTCAGCAGCTTCCAACTGCAACTGTTTTGCCTCAGCCATTTCTGCTTCCAAGGTCTGAATATCTGTCACAGGATGTTGTGCAGCCAAGTGAGCAGCAGTCACATCGACCAGGTCAATGGCCTTATCAGGCAAGCTACGTTGTGGAATATATTGGACAGAATAATCAACCGCAGCTCTCAAAACCTCATCTGGCAATTCAATATTGTGGTGGGCTTCATAAAGCGGCTTAATCCCTTTCAAAATCTGGTAGGTGTCCTCTGCGGACGGAGCATTAACCTTGACTTCATTGAAACGACGAGCCAGAGCAGCATTCTTGTGAATAGTATTGCGGTATTCGTCCTGTGTAGTGGCACCGATAACCGTCAATTCCCCACGGGATAAAGCTGGTTTGAGAATATCCGCTAAACCCTTGGAACCTGAGTCCCCACCAGTGCTACCAGCTCCCAAAATCTGATGAATTTCATCAAAGAAGAGAATGATATTTCCTGCTTTTTTGACTTCATCCACAAGATTTTGCACATTTTCCTCAAAAGCTCCGCGGTACTGGGTCCCTGCCTCCAAGCCAGAAATGTCAATGGAGATGATTTCCTTGTTCTTAATGGCAGCTGGGACATCTCCGTTGACAATGGCTTGAGCCAAGCCTTCTACTACCGCTGTCTTTCCGACACCCGCATCACCGACCAAAACAGGATTGTTCTTAGTCCGACGAGCTAGGATTTCAGAGGTTTCTTGGATTTCCTTGTTGCGTCCAATGACTGGATCCAACTTACCTTCACGCGCATCTTGGGTCAAATTGCGACCCAGTTTTGCAAGAATTCCATCTGACTTTATCTGACCTTTAGCCTGTGTTTGAGCCACTTCTTCTGTCTGTGGCAGGCGACCAGTCTGACGGTACATAGCAAATTCCTCCGGTGTCACTTCACGCCCATTGATAGAATAACGGCGACGCTCTGTGCTGTAACCACCCATGTTGCCCATGAGTTGATTGAAAATATCGTCCATATTGTTAAAGTTATTGAAATTGTTGTTCATAGTTCTACCTCGTTTATTTTTATCATTTTGATTGACCAATACTGACCTTTGAGTTAAAAAAATTACTAATAGGAAATAATCTTATCTTTCATCCTAACCTCCTCAGAAGTTTGTCCTTTACTGACCATTTAGTCAATTAGTCAGTCAAACTCTTTTGTTTGACCTAAACTGACCTTTTGTTCAAAGAATTCGTAAGGTCCTTTACCTTACGAATCTTATTCTACACCATTGGTCAGTAAAAGTCAATGGTTTTGTTTGACCTTTTTTGACTTTTATACAAAAAAATCTACCTGACGGTAGATTTCAGATTGAAGACAAACATCTCGCTTGATGTTTGTCTTTTTCTGTTTATTGGTCTGATAGTCCGTCTTTTTGCCAGAATAGTGGCTATTTGGACAAAATAAAAAGGCTTCCCTGCCCTCATTTTTACCAATTTCTTGAGATTTAAACACGCCAAAGTCAGTCCAACCTTATCCTCCATTTTGGACTTGCCTTTCTCTCTTGTGTAACGAAGATTGTGGTACTCTTTGGCTGTCCCAAAGAGGCGTTCAATGGTTTCTTTCCGCTTCTGGTAGAGCTCCTTCATACCTTTCCTGTGCCGAATCTCTTCACAGCTTTCTAAAGCCTCTTTCCAAATGTGTCGAGTTACCACTTTCTGCTTGTTCTTGCTTTCTGTACAAATTGATAGAAGTGGACAAGTAGCACAGATAGCTGAGTCACTCTTATATTCCCGATAACCTTCTCTGGTTGTAGTGCGATAGGTTAAGACCTGATTCTCAGGACAGATATAACAGTCATAGTATTCATCATAGACAAAATCCTTCGAGCGTAGTTTCCCTTTCTTTCCTTTCGGTCGTGTATACGGAAAGACTGGAGTAATCTCTTGTTCTAGGAGGAAGCGAGCGATACTTGGGGTCTTATAGCCAGAATCGGCAACGAGAAAGCTAGGCTGAAAGGGTTGGAGTTTAGCGAAGAGTACAGGAAAGGCCTGGCTGTCATGGACATTGCCAGCCTCCACGCTATAAGCCAGAGCCCAACCATGCTTGTCACAAGCAACCTGAGCTGTATAAGCAAATACTTCCTTATGGTCCCCTTTATGAAACCAGCCACTTTCAGGGTCAGTTGTAGAAATTTTCTTAGTGATGGGTCCCTCCTCTTTTGCGGGCCCTAGCGGCTTTTTTGCATGCTTTTCTCTATCCCTGTTAATTTCAATCTCTAGCTGGTCACTCATAAACTTGGCTTGCTTTTCAATTTCACGATTGATGAATTTACGATTATTCGCCGCAGCCTTGATATGGGTACCGTCAATGAAAATTTCTGTTGGATCTATGAAGCCTGCATTGACGCAGAGACCTAAGATATGGGTGAAAATGCCTTCAATAACTTGTCTATCTTGAAAACGACGGACATAGTTCTTTCCGTAGGTAGTGAAATGAGGCACCTTATCATCCAGTCGAAGACCAAGAAACCAACGGTAGGCAGTGTTGACTTCGATTTCCTTAATGGTTTGACGCATAGAACGAATGCCGAAGAGACACTGAAGGATTGGAATTTTAATGAGCAGAATAGGGTCAAGACTAGGACGCCCTGTATCATCGCTATAGCTATCTGCGACTAAGTCATAGATAAAGGAGAAGTCAATAGCTTCCTCTATTTGACGAAGGAGATGATCTTGAGGAACAAGGTCATCTAAACTGTAGAAACCAAATTGACCGCGATTGTAGTCTGGATTTTCTTTGTGTAACATAGCGATTCTCCTTCTAAGCGTTCTCTTTATTCCTAACTCTAAAATCTACCTGACGGTAGATTTGGTAGCTACTAGATGATAATCCCTTCCAAATGATCCAGCTCATGCTGAACAATCTGGGCTTGGAAGTCTGTCAGCTTTAGACTCTGCTTTTTCCATGAAGCATCAAAAAACTCCACTTCAATCTCCTGATAGCGAGTGGTCGGACGAGTACCTTCGAGCGACAGACAGCCCTCTTCTGTCTGATAGGGCTTGGCCTTGCTGATGAGGACGGGATTGTACATGACCAGGTTGGTGAAGCCCATGTTGACGATGATAATCCGCTTTTTGACGCCAATCATGTTGGCCGCCATGCCCACACAAGCGTGAGCGTTGGCTGCTAACGTATCCTGCAAGTCCTGGCCGACCTGCACATCTAGCGGAGTCGCAGGCTCAGACTTCTGCTGCAAGAAGAAAATATCTTTCATAATAGGTTGAATCATGGGGTGTCTCCTTACATTCTAGCTTCATCTAGTATACCAAAAAAGCCTAGTTCTCACTAGACTTCTTCGATTATTCTTGGCAATAGACCGCAATAGCCTGACTGACAAAACTTGCAGTCCCTGGTCCAGCTGCTCGGTCAATGTTGACTGAAAATCGCACATCTTCAACGTACATGAGACCTAGCCCCTGCAAGATTTCCTTGGTGCAGGTGTAGAAGTTTTCTGTGATATAGGCCTGTAAAGTAGCTACCTGAACCTGTACATCTGGATGACTTGCTTCCAAGCTCTGCATTTTTCCAAAAGCTTCAAAAATGCTCTGCATCTCTCGGGCAAACACTCTGTCCTTGCTGGCATCGTATCGCTCTTCAAATTCAGCATAGGCTGAGCTTTTTCCCCAACGGTCCTTGACCTCCGCCTTGTAGGTTTCTAGTTGACTGCTGTCAAATGCGTGAAAGTCCATGACTTCTCCTCCTTTTTCTGTGAGCAATCTGGCGTGATTGATGATGCGGTTCAGCCGTTCCCTTTTGAGCTCTAAAAGGCTGATATGGTCCCGCAAGACCTGCTGACGATTGACTTCCGTCACGTCCAGAAGCTGCTGAATATCTTTGAGAGGAAAATCCAATTCACGAAACAATAGAATTTCTTGCAGACGAGCCAAATTCTCTTGGTTATAGTAGCGATAACCATTTTCAGCCACAAATGCTGGTTTGAGCAAACCAATCTGGTCATAGTGGTGCAGGGTCCTCACCGTCAATCCTGTCAACTGACTGACCTGCTTAACTGTCCAATTTTCGCTCATAGAAATCTCCTCTCTATAATCAGTATAAGGGATAACGTAAGGTGAGAGTCAAGAACTTTATAAAAAATTTTTTCTCATCACTCCACCCTCACCGGCACACGCCCGTAGGTCTGCTCTGCTATTGCGTCAGCGCCCAGTTGATAGACCACATCCGCCTGCTGGGTCAGGCTGTCCCAAGGTTCTTTGCCGATCCGTGTTACCAGGTCCACCTGCTCCTTGACCTGCTTGAGATAGGCCTGGCCTCGAGCTGAAAAGCCCAATACATGGACCGCTTCTGGCAAGGGAGCTTCCACCGCATTGACCAGGATGTAGGTCAGCACCCGCCGCACCCGCGCCTTGGTGTAGCGTTTGGTCGCAACGGCATCCACTAACTCCTCCACGGTCGCTGCGCTCCCAATAGCAGAGCGGATACGACTGGCTAGTTCTTCGTTGACCTGAAAGACCTGACTGAGAGCTCGGTGGGTCGCAATCTGGTAGCGGAGCAGGGGAAAATAGTTTCTCCAGCTTACCTTGGTCGCCTCTTCAAAGAGACTGGCAGACGGTAAAAAGTCACGAACCAAGTCCAGCTGGTCAACACCCTTGCGGATAGCTGTCGCCGAGGCGTAGGACGTTTCCACCTCTTCCGAATGAAAACCAGCCCCCTGCCGTTGAACAGGGCTGAGCTGAATGCCTGTTCCAGCCACTGCCTTAGCATAAGCCAAGGCCAGAATATGGTTTGGCGTGTCACCTGTGAAGGTTAGACCCGCAAATTCCTGCCACATAGCCTGTGTCTTCTGCGGATAAGAGAGATTGTCTGGCAAGTTTTTCACAAAATTTTCCATCTCTTCCAACTTATCCACATAGATATCCGCAATTTTCTGGTAATCCAGCATTTCTTCCGTACCGAAAACCAGTTTTTCCACACCTAGCTTGTGTAAAATGCTGATGGCTCCCTTGGCAAAGTGATCAGCTGACTGGACGGACACTAAAAAGGGCATCTCGACAACCAAGTCTGCCCCGTGTTCCAGAGCCATCTGAGACCGTGTCCACTTATCCACAATAGCTGGCTCACCCCGTTGCATGAAATTACCAGACATGACCACGATTTTCAACCCCTCAGCCTGCTCCAGCAGGTATTTATGACCTGTATGGAAGGGATTGTATTCTGCTACGATGCCTGAAATCATGCCTTGACCGCCTTGAAAAACCACCGCTGGCTGGTTTCTGTCGGAGCTTGATTTTCAAAGTCCGCAAAGACTTCCACAGATGCAAAACCAGCTTGTTTCAATAATTCCACATAGGTTTCAATCGGATAGGTCCGCTCTTCGTGAACTTCATCCCGACGGACAAACCGCTCCTCTTGACTGTCCTCATCTTTGACAAAGAAGGTCAATTCATGCACAATGGAATGCTCATGCTCACCTTCATAAGTGTCCCAGACAAAGGCAAAATCCTCGTAGTTTTCATGGTAGCTGTAGCCTGCAAATACTTCCTCCATTTGATAAATGGAGTGTACGTCAAAAAGGAAAGTACCACCTTGATTGAGAACAGAGTGAACCCCTTCAAAAACCCGCAAAACGGCTTCTTGGTCCGACATGTAGCACAGACTGTCCGAGTAACAGGTCACCGCATCGAAATCTCCAACACCTTCCAGAGC
Source organism: Streptococcus sp. P25B114 (assembly GCF_053010325.1). Lineage (NCBI taxonomy): Bacteria > Bacillati > Bacillota > Bacilli > Lactobacillales > Streptococcaceae > Streptococcus > Streptococcus sp. P25B114. Next base: position 56,115 of record NZ_JBRKNW010000012.1, read on the forward strand.
CATCATATCTGCCTGGGCCAATTCCATCATGACACCAGCAGCTTCTGCTTTTTTCTGGGCCAATTCCAACATTTCATAGGACAGGTCAAGCCCTGTCACCTCATAACCCTTTTGAGCAAAACGTACAGCCTGAATCCCTGTCCCACAGGCCAATTCTAAAATTGTCTTGGTATCTTGTGGCAGGTGCCGCAAGCTAAAATCTGTCCATTTATCATACAAGCTGTCATCCATGATTTCATCATAGACCGCCGCAAAGGTTTCATAAGTTGCCATAGTTTCCCATTTTTCCTTTCATAAAAAGCAGCCCATCGACTGCTTCATTAACTCATGCTGTGTTCAAGAAGTTCATCACTTCTAATTACCTAATAGTGAACTCTCTTTGGTCACTTTCGAGTTTTAAGGTGACCAGCTGAAACAGTCTATCCCCAGACTGTTTCACTATTCCACTTCTAAAAAGTCTGCGACTTCCAGGAAGCTGCCTTCGTGCCATAATTTTTCAAGGTTGTAGAGGTCACGCATTTCTTCTGAGAAGATATGAACGACAACGCCTCCAAGGTCCAAAAGAACCCAGCCACCGTTACTATCGCCTTCTACACGGCTGCCCTTGATTCCAACTTCCGCTACCTTTTCACGGATGTTTTCCGCAATAGCCTCCAACTGGCGACTGTTCATGGAACTTGCAATCACAAAGTAATCTGTCAGGCTAGTCACACCCTGAACATCAATTACAACAAGGTCCTCAGCTCGCTTGTCATCAGCAGCCTGAACCACAACTTTTACTAAATCTAGTTCTTTCATCTTATCCTCTAATTATATTTTCTAATCTATCCACCTGGGCAAAATTCCATGACCAGATGTTTTGGTAGTGGTCAATCAAGTCTTTGGCATCCAATTTGCCTGAATAACCTGTCGTCGTTCCATCCTGAAGCACAGCTACCTTGTAGCCTAGTTCATAAGCTACTTTAATCGTCGTATCAATGCAAAAATTGGTCGCCATGCCCATGATGATGAGCTGCTCCATTCCCTTTTCCTGCAAATAAGCATGAAGCCCCGTTTCCTTGAAGGCACTGTTAAAGGTCTTATCGAAAATCTTCTCACTAGCTAAGGGTGCAACAATTGAGTGAATCTCCCAGTCAGCAGTCCCCTTGACCAATTCCTGGTCATGATGTCGGACATGGATGACTTCTATCCCCGCTTGACGGGCTTGTGCAAGGCTATCTTGCCAGAGGGCTAATCGCTCTTCAATGGCATAAGGTTTTTCCTCCACTAGAAGGTTTTGAATGTCAATGGCTAACAGTGCAGATTTCATAGCTTTACCCAAAGCGTTTCCAAACGGAAGACCAATTCCCTTTCTTCTTCACTATCCAAGACAAAATCATTTTTCTCCAAGAGATGAGCCATCTTCTGATTGCCCTTAACATAAGCTACAATCAAATGGTCGCAGACAGGATGAGCTCTTGCTTGATCGATCACGACCTCCAAAGCCGCCTGACCATAACCCTTCCCCTGAAATTCTTGACCAATCATAAACCGCCAAAGCATATACTGCTGGATGTCCTCATCAATGTCAATCAAGGCAAAACCGACCACCTGTTCATCTGCCCAGATGGCATAGGGGAAAACATCCCCGTTTTCTCTGTAAAGCCAAGCGTCAGCGAGTGAACGCACGTTTGGAGCTACGAAGCCCTTGTCCTCCTCGGCTACTGTCAAGTCCAAGACAGCTTGATAGGAGCGTTCATCAAGATATTTTATAGTCGATTAGTTTACTTTTAGTACTAGGCAACGAGCTGCAGGCTGTACTGGAGTACGGCAAAGCGAGTTAACGAAGTAATAAAAGAAAAACTAAATGACTATAATGCAATCATCTCTACTCCTTCAAATACGCAACATAGCCATTATAGGTTTCCAAGGTTTGTGGATAAATGGGAATTCCCTTCTTGGCTAAGTAAGAAATGGTTTGGGCAGTTTCATAGGCTACTGCCTTGTCCAAGGACTCTTTTGCGATACGACGCGCCTCGTCCACCCCAGGAAAATCCCGATTGGGTTCGATGTAGTCCGCCACATAGAGAACCTTGTCCAGCAAGGTCATCTGCCCAGCACCAATGGTGTGTCGTTGAATGGCTTGGAAAATTTCCTCATCTTCCAAACCAAAATCTTCTGAAATTTTATAGGCCCCAACCACACCGTGCCAGATGTTATTATCCCAGTTGAGCAGGTCCTTGTCCAAATCATACTTGGCAATCAAGTCCAAAAAAACTTGGTCTTCCACTTCCTTAGCATAGTCATGCAAGAGTGCTGCTAGACTGGCTTTTTTCGGATCACAGCCGTATTGTTCTGCCAAGGCAAGCGCCGCTTCTTCCACACCCAAGATATGTTGGAAGCGCTCTGGATTCATGGCTACACGGATTTTTTCCAAAAGAGCCTGACGGTCAAAGGTCAAATCTGCTGCAATCATTGGTAAAGTCCCTTTTCTTCGATATAGTCCAGAACTTCATGAGGCACCATAAAATTCGGCACTCGTCCTTGCTTGATAAAACTACGCACCATGCTGGAGGAAATGTCCATCAAGGGTACATCTACCCAGATAACCGGATAGGAAGTTCCTGCCTTGTAACGAGGACGCTGGACACCAACAAACTGCACCAACTGGACCAATTCATCAATCCTATGCCATTTTGGCAGGTAATCGACCATATCCGCACCGATGATGAAATAATAATCCGTATCAGGATTTTTTTCCTTCAGCAATTTCATGGTGTCGTAGGTATAGCTGACACCACGGCGCTCCAGTTCAATGGTTTCAATCCCCAATCCCTCAATCCCTGCAATAGCCATCTTGAGCATGGAATAGCGATGGTATTCGTCAATGGTTTCTTTTGTATCCACGTGAGGGGGAATGAATTCTGGCATGAGCAAGACTTCATCCAGCTTCAACTGTTGACGGACCTGGTCTGCCACAATCAAATGAGCATTGTGGACAGGGTTGAAATTCCCACCCAGAATACCCACTTGTTTGCGATTGGTTTCTTTCTTTTCAACCTCTAATTCAACCTTGGTAAAGGGTGTTAAGAGTTCAATAGCCATAGGCTCTCCTTCTTAGATTTCTTTGACCTGTTTGGAAATTTTACGGTTCTCTTTCTTGCTAGATTGTTTGAATAAAATCAAGATGCGACCGATTTTTTGAACCGTGTCCACACCGATTTCTTCTTCCAAAATTTCCGCTACTTCGTGGATGTTTTCATCCGTATTTTGTAGCAAGGTTACCTTGATCAATTCACGCGCATCCAACGCCTGACGAACACTGGTTTTAATCTGGTCATTTAGACCATTTTTCCCAATCTGAATGATGGGTTTAAGACTGTGTGCCTGACTGTTTAAAAAGGCACGCTGTTTTGAAGTTAATGACATAATTTCTCTTTTCTTTATTAAACGAAGCAGACCTAGTCTGCTAACATTTTCTGAATCACTTGAGGAGGCTCTTTCAGCTTGTAGATACCAGTGTAGGGAAACTCCAGATAGCTTTGTAGTATTCCCTCATAGGCAAATGCTGTAGTTTCACCTTCTGCCATGACAAAGGAAATCCGCACATGGGGTGAAACCAACGGTGCATCGTGAACACTATCTTGACGGGTCTTTTTTGCATTTCCAAGTTCTGTCAAAAAAGTTGCTATCTCTTCTGATTGGTCGATTTTGACTACCTCTTGACCTTGGACCAAACGAATTTCCCGAACCTCACTGGCTTTGGGAAGATTTGGTTCTTCCCCTGGCCAAAACCAATAGGCCAGAACACACAAACCAACAATGGCCAGCATACCAACTACTTTTTTCATAAGTGACCCCATTTTAGACTTCATTAAATAATGGCCTTGCGGATAACCACATCAACACCCTTTGGAGCCCAGGCAGCAATCTTGGCCTTTTCATTGACACGAATCCAACCAAGTCCTGAGAAGACCACATCCGTCTTTTCGGTGATGGTAAATTCATGGCGGACCAATTCTGGAAATTCTTTCAATTCCTTGCTGGTTGGCGGCACTAAAAGTGAGCCCGCATGTTTCTGGTAAAATTCACTAGCTCCCTGCAGTTTGGTGCGGTGGAGTTGGAGCTCATTGTCAAAGAAGGCCGTAAAGCCTTGGCGTTCACCAGCCACAAAGTCAAATCGTCCCAGACCAGCCAAGAACAAGGTTTGTTCCGGATTTAGCTGATAGGTCTTTGGCTTGATTTCCTTCCGTGGGCTGATGTACTTGAGGTTTTTAGCCGTCAAGTAATGAGCCATCTGGTGGCGGTGGATAATTCCTGGCGTGTCATAGATGTAGGAACCATCATCCAAAGGAATTTCAATCTTATCCAGCGTTGTTCCAGGGAAACGTGAAGTCGTAATGACATCCTTGTCCCCTGTGATTTCTTGGATAATGGCATTGATGAGCGTTGACTTGCCGACGTTGGTCACGCCGACCACATAGACATCCCGCCCTTTGCGGTGCTGTTCAATTTTCTCAATCAAGTCCTTGATGGCCTGCTTGTTTTGGGCCGAAGTCAAGACCACATCGACTGGTCGCATGCCGATTTCATGTGCCCGCTCGGTCAACCACTGAGTAACCTTGCCTGTCTTGACAGACTTGGGTAAAATGTCCTGCTTGTTGCCGACCAAAAGCACATCATTTCCAGAAATAAAGCGAGATAAACCTGGAATGACTGACCCATTGAAATCAAAAATATCAATGACATTCACTACCAAGGCATCGCTTTCTCCTACACTATGGAGGAGTTTTAAGAAATCATCATCCGAGATATTGACATCTGAAATTTCATTGTAATGGCGCAAACGGAAACACCGCTGACAGTAAAGTTGTCCTGTTTCCAGACCTTTTTCGAGGGCAGATTGGGGAGTAAATCCGGCAATCTCTTTATCTGTCGTCTGAATTTGAGCACCACAACCGATACAAAATAATTCTTCCACTTACATCTCCCTCTTGTAGTCTATTGCTCCATATTTGGCGATGATTTTCTTCATGGTCCGTCGCTCACGCCAACGGTTAATCTGCGTATTGATAGAGTCCGTCTGAATCAGAGGTTTGACCAGTGCCGACTTGAGTCCTGCCCGCTTGGCCGCCCGAATATCTGTCATCAGCTGGTCACCAATCATAATGACCTCGCTAGGCTTGACATCAAAGCGTTTGAGAGCGCGGTTAATGCCGATAGTGAAGGGCTTGAGCGCATAAGATTCAAAGTCAATCTCGAATTTCTCGACCGCGCGCTTGACCCTCTCATATTTGTTATTGGACACGACGACAACTGGAATACCTGCGTCCCGCAAATCATGCAACCACTGGCGCATCTCAGGCGTTCCGTCAGGATTATTCCAAGCAATCAAGGTATTATCTAAATCGACAAACACCACCTTAATCCCATGCTTTTTCAAACTGTCCACCGTCACATCATAAGCCTTTTCCAAGGCAAAATCTGGCATGTAATTCTCTAAACTCACTAATTTCTCCAAAAAATATAATCAGATAATTATAGCATTTTTTCGCAAAAAAAGCGAATAACAAGGGGAACGATCATTTCCGCATCCCATCAAAAAAGACCGACTAGGTCGTATCCTTTCTGAGCATTTTATTGGTCAGCGACATGAGTCCTTGATTCTTCCAGACTTCATTCTATTTCTCCACCCGACTGCCAAATGCCACGAGTTGACGAATTTCTTCTATTTCGCCCTCATGCAGACCTTTGACGATTTTCGAGCCCATAATCACGCCGTCCGATACGCGGTTAAATCGGAGAATATCCTCTTGGCTGGAAACGCCAAATCCTGTTAATACTGGGATAGGAGACAAAGCCCTTAAGCGTTTCAGGTGACCATCCAAGTCCTCACGGTACTGGTTGCTCTTGCCGGTCACGCCATTGATGGCAACGGCGTAAACAAACCCTTCCGCATCCTGCACCAATTCTTGCTGCCGGTCAGTCCCTGTTGTCAAACTAACCAAGCGAATGAGGCATAAATCACTCTTTTCCAGATAGGGACGCAGGATATCCTCATGTTCGTAAGGTAGATCAGGAATAATCAAGCCTTTGACAGAAGTCGTCTCCAAATCGCGGAAAAACTGGTCCAAGCCATATTGAAAAACAGGATTAAAATAAGTCATCAAGATGAGTGGCACCTGACTGGCTTGCCCTTGCAACTGCTTGATAATGTCCAACAGATGGACACCCTTGGCCAAACTGCGTTGCCCCGCCTCCTCAATCACAGGACCGTCCGCAACAGGGTCCGAGAAAGGAACACCGATTTCAATAGCTGAAACGCCTGCCTGCTCCAGAAAATCAATGGTTTCAAATAGTCCATCTAAACCCTTTTCATGGTCACCGGCCATGATGTAGGGAAGGAAAATGCCCTTGCCATTTTCCTTAATATTCCGCAAGTGTTTTTCTAGTATTTTTGTCATTGTTCTTGGTCCTTTCTTTGGGCAGCTAAGCGTTCCTTGACTTGAGCAACATCCTTGTCACCGCGACCTGATAGGCAGACGATGATGGATTTGTCTGGTCCCAATTCCTTGGCTAAGCGTGGCAGATAGGCGATGGCATGGCTAGATTCTAAAGCTGGAATAATCCCTTCCAAGCGCGACAAGAGTTGGAATCCTTCCAAGGCCTCTTCATCAGTGACAGACACGTAGGTCGCCCGTTCGATAGCATTGAAATAGCTGTGCTCCGGCCCAATTCCCGGGTAATCCAAGCCGGCAGAAATGGAGAATGCCTCCATGATTTGCCCATTTTCATCCTGTAAGACGTCCATAAGCGCGCCGTGTAAAACTCCCGGTTTCCCTTTTGCAAAAGTCGCCGCATGATGCTCTGTGTCCAGACCCAGTCCAGCCGCCTCTACGCCATACATGGCAACGGACTCGTCATCGACAAAGGGGTAAAAGAGCCCCATGGCATTAGAGCCACCACCGATACAGGCCAAGAGGGCATCGGGCAATTGTCCACCAGAAAGATCTGAAAATTGCTGCTTGGCCTCGCGTCCAATCACGCTTTGGAAGTCGCGGACGATTTCTGGAAAGGGCGCTGGCCCCAACACGGAGCCCATGACATAATGGGTATCTTCAACTTGAGCCACCCAAGCGCGCAGAGCGGCATTGACCGCATCTTTTAGCACACGCGAGCCATCGGTCACCGCATGCACCTTAGCACCCAGCAACTCCATCCGAAAGACATTGAGCGCCTGACGTTTGACATCTTCCTCGCCCATGTAAATGGTACACTCCATATCAAAGAGGGCTGCTGCTGTCGCAGTTGCTACACCGTGCTGACCTGCACCCGTTTCAGCAATAATTTTCTTCTTGCCCATGCGTTTGGCCAAGAGTACCTGCCCCAAAGAATTGTTAATCTTGTGGGCACCCGTGTGGTTGAGATCTTCTCGTTTGAGGTAAATCTTGGCCCCACCACAATAATCGGTCAAACGTTTGGCGAAATAGAGGGGATTTTCTCTGCCCACATACTGGCGGAGCAAGTGGTCAAATTCCGCTTGAAAAGCAGGGTCCTCCTTGGCTGAACGGTAGGTTTCTTCTAGCTCCAAAACAGCTGTCATCAAGGTTTCCGGCACGAAACGGCCGCCATATTGGCCAAAAAAGCCATCTTTATTGGGTTGTTGATAGGTCATTTTTTCACTCTTTCTATAAATGCTTTAATTTTGACAGGGTCCTTGTGTCCATCCGTCTCTACTCCAGACGAAACGTCTACAGCATAGGGTGAAAACAAGTCTTGTGCCGTGGCAACATTGTCTACGGTCAAGCCACCTGCGATGAAAATCGGCTGTCTGAATTGCTTGCCGGTCAATAATTCCCAGTCAAATGTCTGCCCTGAGCCCGCTATAGGCGCATCGAAAAGCAGATAAGCCGCCTGTGTCTCACTGATATCGTCAGCCTTATCCAACTGAATGGCCCTAATAACAGGAACAGGGACTTGCTGAACATAGCTTTCATCCCAATCGCCGTGAATTTGCACAATATCCAAAGGCACTTGACCAATGGCCAACTGCAATTCTGTCGGGGTCGGACTGACAAAGACACCAACGATTTGCATCCTTTCCGGGATGAGCGTCGCCAATTGATGCGCTCTTTCTAGGCTGACCTGCCGCCTGCTGGGAGCAAAGACAAAGCCCAGATAATCCGCACCGCCCTCGACAGCCGCTCGCACAGCCTCTTCAGTGGATAAGCCACAGATTTTAACCTTTGTCAATGGCCAACTCCTTTACCTTCTGCTGAACATCCTCCGCCTGCATGAGGGCAGTCCCCACCAAAATGGCTTGAAAATGAGGTGCCAGTAAAGCCGCATCTGCCCCACTGAAAATAGCCGATTCAGATACATAGACGGCTTGGTCTTGAAAATGCTTGTTCAGGTCCAAACTGGTTTGTAAATCCGTTTCAAAAGTCGTCAAATTGCGGTTGTTCACCCCGATAATCTTGGCACCGATGCGATGAGCAATCTCTAATTCTACCAAGTTATGGATTTCCACCAAGACTTCCAAGCCCAGTTTGCTGGCAAAATCATAGAGTTCCTGCAAACGTTTTTCCGGTAAAGCCGCAACAATCAATAAAATCACCGTAGCCCCAGCATTTCGTGCACGAACAATCTGCTTTTCATCAATGATAAAATCCTTGGCCAAGGTTGGAATAGACACCGCCTCTGAAATCTGACGGAGATAGTCAATCTTGCCTTTGAAGAAAACCTCATCCGTCAAGACCGAAATCATGGCCGCACCCGCCTCTTGATAGGTCCGCGCCTGAGCTAGAATATCAACATCCAGATTAATGGCGCCCAAACTAGGGCTGGCTTTTTTGATCTCGGCAATAATCTGTAGGCACTCCGAATGCTCCTTGACATAGTCGTAGAAAGAATAGGTCTGGCGAAGCGGCTGAACTTCCTCCAAAACAAGTCTAGCCACTTCTTTTTCTTTCTGCTCTAAAATGGTTGGTAAAAATGCTTTTGTCATACCTGTACCTCTCTGAGTGCCTCTAATTTGGCAAGGGCTGAACCATCCGCCAGCAATTGACGGGCTAGGGTAATGCCATCCTTGATACTGTCTACCTTACCATTGGCAAAAAAGCCCAAACCAGCATTGAGCACCGTTGTTTCCAGATAGGGACTGGCTTGGTTGCGCAAGACGGAAACGAGAATGTTTGCATTCTCCTTGGCATCGCCCCCGCGAATATCAGCTGGCTCCACGCGTTGCATACCCAAATCCTTGTAGGAAAAACTGCCTTGGCTAATCTGCCCATCGGACAAGAGCGTGTAATGATTAGTGCCATACAAGGCCGCCTCGTCCATGTTATCAGGACCGGTCACAATCACACCTCGACGCAGGCCCAGACTTTTCATGACCTGAGCCAATTCCAAGTGCAAATCGCCACGGAAAACGCCCATCAATTGGGTATCCAGAGATAACGGATTGGCCAATGGACCTACAATATTCATAATGGTCGGGATACCCAAAGCCTTACGAGCCGGACCGATATAGCGCATGGCTGGGTGCATGGATTGGGCAAAGACGAAGGCCAAACCGACTTCTGACAAGGCACGAGCCAAATTTTCTGGACTAGCTGCGATGTTGATGCCTAATTCTTCCAGAACGTCTGCCGAACCAGACTTGGAGGATACGGAACGGTTACCTCCCTTGGCCAGACGGACACCGCCCGCCGCTAGGATAAATCCTGCTGTTGTTGACACGTTAAAGCTATAAGACTGGTCCCCACCTGTACCACAATTGCACATGGCATCGGTAAAGGTCTCTGGCAGCTGAATGGCGTGGGCCTTGAGCGATTTGACCACACCTGTAATCTCCTCGACCGTTTCCCCCTTGGTCTTAAATCCCAGCAAGAGCGCTGCAATCTGACTTTCCGACAATTGCCCCTCTAGTATTTGAGCAAAGACCCCTTCCACTTCTGACTGCTGTAAATCCTGTCTGGCTGCTATTTTTTCGTAAATTGCTTTCATCTGATTACCTCTTTCACAAACGCTTCAATCATCTTGAGCCCATCTGGCGTACCGATACTTTCTGGATGATATTGCAGACCATAAATGGGTAAAGTCACATGCTGGATGGCCATAATTTCCCCATCGTCTAGCGTGCGCGCCGTTACCTGAAAATCCTTTGGCATCTCCGTCACGACAATGGAGTGGTAGCGCATGATGGTCACTTCCTTTTCCAAACCTGCAAACAAGGGCGACGATGCCTCCAAGTTCATCTGGCTCTGCTTTCCATGCATGACCTGTCGCGCCAGACCAAGCTGACCGCCAAAAACCTCTGCAATCGCCTGATGACCTAGACAAATCCCCAAAATCGGTTTCTTCCCAGCAAAGGCTGCAATCATCTCTTCCATTTTACCCGCATCTGCTGGCCAACCCGGTCCCGGAGAAAAGACCAGACCATCTGCCTTTTCGGCCTCTACAAAGAGTTGCTGGTCATCATTTCGCAAGACCTTAATCTCTGTAAAAGCTCCCACATATTGGGCCAAATTATAGGTAAAGGAATCGTAGTTATCAATAATGAGAATCATGGCAAATCTCCTATTCTAGTCATGGCCTTGGCCTTGTTGACCGTCTCTTGGTATTCATTTCCCGGAATGCTGTCGTAGACAATTCCTGCGCCCGCTTGAACATAGGCCATCTGATTTTTGATAATCATAGTCCGAATGGCAATGGCAAAATCCATATCACCAGAGGCAGATAGATAACCGATGGCACCTGCATAAACACCGCGCTTTTCCTTTTCCAGTTGGTAAATCCGTTGCATGGCACGAATTTTCGGTGCGCCTGATACCGTACCTGCTGGCAAGGTCGATTTGAGAGCGTCCAATGGGCTGAGTTCTGGTAATAGCTGCCCTTTGACAATACTGGTTAAGTGCATGACATAGCGAAAGAGCTCCACCTCCATGTACTTGGTCACTCGAACACTGCCGATTTGAGCAATCCGCCCCAAATCATTTCGCCCCAAATCAACCAACATCCGGTGCTCCGCCACCTCTTTCTAATCAGCTAACAAATCCGCCGCCAACGCCTTATCTGCCTCTTCATCCAGACCACGCGGACGTGTCCCCGCAATGGGATTGGTCGTTACCAGACCATCCTTGACAGAAACCAAACTTTCTGGACTAGCTCCGATAATCTGATAGTCCCCAAAATCATAAAAGTAGAGGTAATTTGAAGGATTGGTCACCCGCAAATTCCGGTAATAATCCAGTGGCTTGCCAGAAATTGGTGCCGAGAAGCGCTGACTAAGAACACATTGGAACATATCCCCCTGACGAATGAGCTCCTTGGCTTTTGTCACCATCCCCTCAAATTCTTCTTTTTCCAGATGATTGTGGAAAGACAAGGAATGAAGGTCATGCGGTGCAAATTCAGCCGGATGCGCCTGCTTGAGCGACTGCAAGACTTGCTCCAAAGCGCTAGCCATTTCCTGTTCATTTCGACCGCTGTAGATATTGTCCTCATGTATGGAAATGGTCTCTTTTTTATGGTCAAAGACCAAATAGGACTCATAGATGAAAAAGTGCATATCTGGCGTGCCAATCGGATCAACCGGAATATCGCCAATGTTTTCATAGAGGCTAATCATGTCATAACCAAGGAAACCAATGGCGCCACCGCTAAAGGGACCGGCATCCGCTACTGGATGTTTACCCGTCAATTCCTGTAGATAATCCAGTGGGTCGGCATCAATAACTTCGTCATTCCGCGTCAAGATGCCATTTTCAAATTTAATCTCATAAACCGGGTTATAAGCCACAATGGAAAAACGAGCATTTTCCTTGTCTCTGGGAATAGACTCCAAAATCATCTTGTGCTGCCCCTCTAGGCGCATATAGGCTAAAATCGGGGTTAAAATATCTGCGGATAAACTTGTTTTCATATAGAACTCCTCTCGCGAACACAAAAAACCTCGCACAGAAAAAATCTGTGCGAGGGCGTCTAATCATAGCTAGCGCGGTGCCACCTCCATTGACAAGAGTAGCAAAAAAGCCCTTGTCCTCTCAAGCTCCTCCAACAAGGAGCCGCACGGTAAGGGGTGCCAACCGGAAGGATATTGTTTACCTTCTCTTATTTTCCATCAGCCCATTTCAACTTCGTCTGCTACTGGCTCGCAACAACCGCCAGTTTTCTGGAAACAAACCTGAAGTCTACTTCTTCTGATTGCTATTATTTTACACTATTATTTCTATATGTCAATCTTTTTTTCAGAATTTTTTTAAAATATTCGGATATTCGGATTTTCAACTCTACACAAAAAAGGACTGGACAAGGTCCAATCCTGTGTGATGATTATTTACGTTTTGGTGGGTTGTGGATCGCAACACCAAGCACATCAAGGAAGGCTTCGTACATCACTTCTGAGAAGGTTGGGTGACCGTGGATGGATGCTGCCACGTCATCAACTGTCAACTCAGATTCCATGATAGTTGCTGCTTCGTTGATCATTTCAGCTGCAACTGGACCGATGATATGAACACCAAGGATTTCATGGTATTTCTTATCAGCAATCACTTTTACGAAACCATGTGCTTCATTAGAAGCGATGGCACGACCGTTACCAGTGAAGCTGTTGCGACCGATAAGGATGTTTTCTTTACCGTATTTCTCGATAGCCTGGTCTTCTGTCAAACCAACCATAGCGATTTCTGGGTGTGTGTAAACCGCTGCTGGTGTGAAATCCAATTTAGCCTTGTGGTGGTTACCATGGATGGCATTTTCAGCTGCCACTTCACCCATACGGTAAGCAGCGTGGGCCAACATCTTAGTACCGTTGACATCACCTGGTGCGTAGATACCTGGGATAGATGTTTCTTGGTACTCGTTAACCTTGATACGACCGCGGTCTAGTTCAAGGTTAAGATTTTCAAGACCAGCCAATTGTGGTACACGACCGATTGAAAGAAGGGCTTTTTCAGAAACGATTTCTGAGCCGTCGTTCAATTTGATGGTCAACTGGTTGTTAGCTTCAACGATTTCAGATACACCAACTGAGGTCAAGAATTTCATACCTTTCTTAGAAAGGACTTTTTGCAATTCAACAGACACTTCGCGGTCCATACCTGGAATGATACGGTCTGCCATCTCAACAACTGTTACTTCTGTGCCGTATGATGCGTAAACCAAACCAAGTTCTACACCGACTACGCCGCCACCCATAACAGTGAGTGACTTAGGAATTTCACGCAAGTCAAGGATATCATCAGACGTCAATACCAACTTAGAATCGATACCTGGGATATTGATGCGGGATACCTTAGAACCTGTTGCAAGAACGATGCTACGACCTTTGATAACCTTGTCGCCGATGACAACAGTCTTGTCAGGGTTTACTTGACCAAGACCGTTGAAGATGGTTACCTTATTGGCTTTCAAGAGACCTGCTACACCGCCTGTCAAGGTCTTCACAACCTTGTTCTTGAAGTCAACTGTCTTGTCCATATCAACTGTGTAGTTAGTTGAAGCAAGGTTGATACCACGCTCAGCCGCAATCTTCAAGCCGTCAAGGATTTCCGCGTTTTTGAGGTAGGTCTTCGTTGGGATACATCCCTTGTTCAAGCAGGTACCACCAAATTCTGATTTCTCAACGATAGCGATTTTACCGCCCAATTGAGCACCACGGATAGCCGCGTAGTAACCAGCAGGACCACCACCGACTACGACCATGTCGTACTCATCCGCAGCCAATTCTGCCTTAGGAGCTTGTGGAGCAGCTGCAGCAGGTGCTCCAGGAACTTCCAAGCCAGCTGCTTTCAAATCAGCAGTTGCTTGAGCGACTTCAGCCGCTGCTGGAGCAGCACCGCTACCTGCTTCAACTGTTTCACCTTCTGCACCAAGGTAAGCGATAACTTCTGTTACAGGAACAGTCGCACCGTTACCATGAACGATTTTCAAAAGAACACCTGAATCTTCAGCTTCTAGCTCCATGCTAGTCTTGTCAGACATCATTTCCAAAATCACATCGCCTTCATTGACGAAATCACCTTCAGCTTTTTTCCACTCGATGATTTCACCTTCTTGCATGTCCACACCGAGTTTCGGCATAATAATTTCAATTGCCATAATTATGATACAAAGAACGTCCAAATGCGACTAAATTTTAGGAGTCCAAAGCAGGATGTTCACATCCAAGGCGGACTATCTAAATTCCGAGCATTTAGTTCGTGTTCAAATGTCACGAACCCGTTCTACATCCTTTCTTTGTTTTCTAATCAGAAATCTAATTCTCTAGTTTAAACCAATGGAGATCTTATCTTAGATCAACAATTCAAGCGGGTTTTCCAACAAGTTCTTGAGGTCAACCATGAATTTCGCGCCGTTCATACCATCAACAATACGGTGGTCAATGGTCAAGCAGAGTGCCATGATTGGACGGATTTTGATTTCACCGTCGATGACAACCGGTGTTTGAACCGTTGACGCCACACCAAGGATAGCAGAGTTTGGTTGGTTGATGATTGGGTTAAAGGTCTTAGTTCCAAACATACCCAAGTTTGTGATAGAGAATGTCGAACCAGACATTTCAGCACCCTTCAACTTACCAGATTGCGCTTTCTTGATGACATCTTTGGATGCAACCACGAATTCAGACAAGCTCATCTTATCTGCACCGTGAACAACTGGTACAACCAGACCTCCATCCATACCAACAGCGATACCAAGGTTAACGAACTTGTGCAATTCGATTTCTTGAGCATCGTTGATGAGAGACGCATTCATGTAACGGTGTTCTTCTTTCATAAGCGTACGAACAACTGCAAGACTGATCAAGTCTGTGAAGGTTACTTTAAGACCTGTCTTGTTCATGATTGGTTCAAGAACCTGCTTACGAAGTGCCATGAGGTTGGTCATGTCAATGTCGTAGTTCAGCGTGAAGGTTGGTGCAGTCAAGTAAGAGTTAACCATACCTTTCGAAATAGCCTTACGCATTGGACTCATCTTGATGATTTCAACGCCTTCTGGCAATTCTTTGACTGATTTTTCTTCTGCTTTAGGACTAGCTGCTGCTTCAACCGCTGGAGCTGGTGCAACAAGGGCAAGAACGTCTTCTTTCTTGATTTTACCGTTGACACCTGTTCCTGTCACAGTTGTCAAATCAACACCCAGGTCAGCTGCAATACGAGCTGCAAGTGGAGTAGCCTTAGGAGCCGCACCTTTGAAGTCTTCAACGTCAGACTTGTGGACACGACCATTGGCACCCGTACCAGGTACTAAACCAAGGTCGATACCCAAATCACGCGCCAATTTACGAGCTGCTGGAGTTGCACGAACTTTACCACCACCTTGCGGTTTCGCAGCCACTACTGGAGTTACAATAACCGGTGTACGGCTAGCAGGAACTTCTTCGATAGCTGCTGCTGGCTCAACCGCTGGAGCAGAGCTACCAGCCGCTTCCACTGTTTCACCTTCTGCGCCGAGATAGGCAATGACTTCCGTTACCGGAACTGTCGCACCATTTCCATGCACAATTTTCAAGAGAACGCCTGACTCTTCAGCTTCCAATTCCATGCTGGTTTTATCAGACATCATTTCCAAGATGACGTCGCCTTCATTGACGAAATCGCCTTCCTGTTTTTTCCACTCGATGATTTCACCTTCTTGCATGTCCACACCGAGCTTAGGCATAATAATTTCAATTGCCATATTTAAGATACCAGGGCCCAACAGAGAGTGACTGGAAATGAGAAATTCCTAAAAATTCCTGATTCCCCAACTCTCCGGCCGGGTTCAATTCCTTTCTTTCAGTTTCTTACGTTTCATTCTTGTTTATAACAAGATTTTCTCTTAACCCTTGTTAACTTGTTTGTAGATTGCCGCTTTGATTTTCTCTACGTTTGGCAATACAGCATTTTCAAGAATGTTTGCGTAAGGAACTGGTACATCGTCTGAAGCGATACGGATGATTGGTGCATCCAAGTAGTCAAAGGCTTCGCTTTCTGTGATGATCGATGCGATTTCACCGATGAAACCACCTGTTTTATAAGCATCGTTGACCAAGATAACCTTACCAGTTTTCTTCACAGATTCGATGATCAATTCTTTATCCAATGGGATAAGGGTACGTGGGTCAACCACTTCTACGCTGATGCCTTCTGCAGCTACTTCTTCAGCCGCTTTCAAGGCACGTTCCAACATACGACCGTATGAAATAATGGTTACATCAGTACCCTCACGTTTGATTTCACCTTTACCAAGTGGAATGTAGAAATCTGGGTCCAAATTCACTTCTTCTTTTTTACCGTAAAGAGCTTTTGGCTCCAAGAAGATAACTGGGTTGTTATCAAGGATAGATGATTTCAAAAGACCTTTTGCATCGTTAGCTGTACCAGGTGCGACAACCTTGATACCTGGGATGTGCGTCAACCAAGCTTCAAGAGATTGTGAGTGCTGGGCAGCAGAACCGATACCTGAACCTGAAGCCACACGGAAAGTTACAGGTGTCTTCAAACCACCACCAAACATGTAGTTTGTTTTAGCAGCTTGGTTAACAATCGCATCAAGGGCAATGGTTACGAAGTCCATGAAGGTCAAGTCAACGATTGGACGAAGACCAGTTTGAGCCGCACCAACTGCAGAACCAGCAATTGCTGCCTCAGAGATAGGCGTGTCGCGAACGCGTTTTGGACCAAATTCATCCAACATACCAACAGATGTACCGAAGTCACCGCCGTAGATACCGACGTCTTCACCCATCAAGAATACTTTTTCATCCTTACGCATTTCTTCGCTTTGAGCCAAGTTAATCGCTTCACGCAAGGCCATTACTTTTGTTTCAGCCATTTTTACAATTTCTCCTACTTATAAAAAATTTTTCTTCAATCTAGACTGCAGACTAGTCCACAAAAACGTCTTCGTATGCAATTGAAATATCTGGATCTGGGCTTTCTTGTGCGAATTTCACAGCTGCTTCTACTTGCTCTGCAACTTGTGCTTCGATTGCATCCAATTCTTCGTCGGTAGCAATTTTGTTTTCAGTCAAATACTTGCGGTATTTCTTAAGCGGATCTTTTGCTTTCCACTCGTTAACTTCTTCTTTTGTACGGTAAACACCAGCATCGGCTGTTGAGTGACCAAACCAACGATAAGATTCAACCTCAACCATGGCTGGACCGTTACCTGCACGAACATATTCGATAACTTCTTGCATTTTCTCGTAAACAGCAACCACATCGTTACCATCTTCGATATAGTGACCTGGCATACCGTAAGCCGCTGCACGAAGGTAAAGGTGAGGAATCTTGGTGGAGTAAGAAATATCAGTTGAGATACCGTAGCGGTTGTTTGTGATAAAGAAGATAACTGGCAAATTCCAAACAGCTGCCAAGTTCATTGACTCATGGAAAGAACCTTCGTTAGTCGCTGAGTCACCTGAGAAGGCGATAACGATATTATCTGTACCAAGGTATTGTTGGGTCAAAGCCGCACCAACAGCCAGGGCATAACCACCACCTACGATACCGTTAGAACCGAAGTTCCCTTTTTCAACGTTGGCCAAGTGCATGGAACCACCTCGGCCTTTAGATGTACCAGTTGCCTTACCAGCAAGCTCTGCCATCATACCGTTGATATCAATACCTTTTGCAATAACGTGACCGTGACCACGGTGGTGAGAGAAGATAATATCTTGGTCTGTCAAGCTAGCAATCGGACCAACCGCTGCTGCTTCTTCACCAACTGAGAAGTGAGTCATACCTTGTACAAAGCCACGACGCACTAATTTGTTCAACTTCATGTCAACATCACGAATTTGCTGCATTTTCAAGAACATATCCAAATGTTGCTCTTTTGAAATAGATACCATAATTTCCTCCAAAGGTTTTTTCTCTTTCCTTACTATGATAGACCTTTTTTTCACAAATGGCAAATTTTTGAACCGTTTTCTATTTTCTTGTAAACTTTCTGAAAACCTTGATTTCGTTCACTTTTTCACAAAAATATCGACAAGGACACACCTGATAAAGTTCTTTTTATCACAAACTTTTTTTCTCTTGAACTTCCAATTGTTTCTATGGTAAACTAGAGGTGGAGGTAGGTATGGATTTTGAGCTATTTCTTATCATTTGTAACTACATAGGGACAATCGCTTTTGCTGTTTCAGGTGCCGTTAAAGGTTTCAGAAAAAAACTAGATATATTTGGGATTTCTCTCCTCAGTCTGATGACAGCTGTGGGAGGTGGTATTATTCGAGATATCATGGCCAATCGTATTCCAACTGCTCTGACGGACCCTTCAGCCATCTACTTATCCGTTGTCGTGGCCATTCTACTCTATCTCTGCGCCATTCATATCCGACAGGATACACCTCTTGACAAGCGGGCCCTGATTCTCCTTGCCCAAACCAACCTCATCTTCGACGCGATAGGTCTGGCGATTTTCGCCCTAATCGGGGCCAACACTGGCATAGAGTTACAGCTAAATGCTGTGACAACAGGTATTCTTGCGACCCTGACTGGAGTTGGTGGTGGCATTGTCCGAGACTTATTGGTCAATGAGACCCCTATTGTCCTTCGAGAGGACGTTTATGCTGTCTTGGCCCTATTTTCCGGTATGATTTACCATATCTGTGTGGTCAATTGGCAACTACCTCAAATTCCTACCTTTATTACTATATTTGTCATCTCTTTGATTATCCGACTGCTAGTCATCAAATACAAAATCAATCTTCCCAACATGGATAGAAAACCAAAGGCCTGAGCATCAACTCAAGCCTTTCACTATTGTGCTTCTATCTGAATCCAGGTCAAACTGTTCAGATCAAAAACTGGTGATTCTGCTTCTATCTCAGGAACAGGACCCAATCCCGGAATATGTTCGTCATATTGATAGAGCTTGGATTGACCAGCAACCTCATAAAGATAGCTACCATCTTGTAGGGGACGGAGAATGGCCTCCTCACCTATTTCAGGACCGATATGACGGAAACTGTCAACCAGGCGTAAGAGGTCCCCTCCACCATACAGAGTATAGAGGTCAATCAGCACATAACTATCTGATTTTTTCAGAGCAATAATCAGATCTTCAACCCCATCTTGGTTAAAATCATACAGGCTATAGAAAGCGCCAGCATAGATTTCCGGCTGATGAACCAAGACTAATTGGGTGCTGACCTGTTCGGGATTGATAGCTTCTGGTTGGGCAAGACTAGCTTGGTAATTTCCGATGACGTCCTGATAAATTACTGGTAAGGAAAAACCTTGCTGAGCAGAAGACCCCGCCTCTTGCTCACTTGAACCAACCGATATCTCTTCTGATTCCGTTGGAGCAGAAGTTTGAGTAGACGTTTCTGTCTCAGTAGTAGTGGACTGCAAATCTGCTGGCTGACAAGCAGCTAGAAATGTCATAGCCCCCAAGAGCAGACCAAGATATTTTACCCTCTTCATAGAAACCTCCAAATGTTCTTTCTATTCTTAGTATAACAAATATTCTGAGGCTTGTATAGGATTTGGAGAGCCAGAACGAATAACCCCTGACTCTCATAACATTTCAATCAGCTTATCTGAAGTCAGTCACCCCTTTCAAACTAACTCAATAGTAACAGCATTCTTTGTCTCCAATCTACAGATAGTTCAATGCTCATAGTTCTCGCTCCATCCCCGATAAAATATAAAAAAAGAAAGAAAACACCCGACAAATGCCGGGCGCCTTCAGGAGATTATATGAAAAAGAATAAATAGAGTATACTGAAGCCTCCTTAAAGAAAACTTAAAGTTTTCTTACCAAAACAATTTTGTTCCATGGACTTGGTCAATCGGTAGCTTGTTGACCAATTCTGGAACGTTATTCACCGTCAATCCACCACCAATAAGGATTTGAATTTTTCCCTTGGCATAAGTCACAATCTCGTTTAGCCAGTCAATGTTTTCCAAAGCACAACCAGACAGATTACCCCGCGTTAAAATCCGCGTCACACCGTGTGCTGCCAGCCAATCAATGGCCTCAAATTGTCTCCTGCGTGGTATTTGATCAAAGGCCATGTGAAAAACAACTTCGCACCCTTCAGACACGGCCAATAATTTCTCCAAAGCGACCTCGTCCAGCCAATTTTCCTCGGTCAACAGACCATAAACCAGACCGTCCGAACCCAGTTTCTTGGCCACCTTACAATCTTCTACCATCATGTCCACTTCCACCTCATCATAACAGAAATTCCCGCCACGGGGGCGAATCATGGTCATGACCGTCGCATCATTTTCATGGGCCAGTTGACAAACGTAATCAATCACCGCATAGCTAGGTGTCGTTCCACCGACTGCCAAATTATCGCACAACTCCACTCGTTGCGCCCCTAAAGAAAGGGCACGCGCTACGTCAATATGGTTCTCCGAACAAAATTCTCTAAGCATATTTTCTCCTTTGTAAGCCTTTTCTTTTAGTATAACAAAAAAGAGCATCTTAACCAATACTCTTTCGTGAAATCACTAAATCTTTCAGGGAAATCAGTAGAACAGCCACCAAAATCAGCACCATCCCCAAAAAATCAATGGGATAAAATTGCTCATTAACTAGCCAAACGGCAAAAAAGACCGATGCGACCGGCTCAATCGAAGCCAACAGACTGCCCTTGACCGGACCGACCATGCTGACGCCCTTGAGAAAGGCCGTATAGGCAAAAATGGTACCAACACCAACAATTCCCAACATGCCCAAGAGACTACCACCGTCCACGGGAAGGCTCTGGCCCCAGGTCCTAAAGGCAAAAACTGCCACCAAACCACCCATCAGCATGCCAATCCCAATGACCACCATACTTCCATATTGGCGAATATAGCGACTAGGCAGGATGATATAGAGGGCGTAAGTGAAGGCTGAGAAAATCCCCCATGCCAGACCAAGCGGTGTCACCGCCAGCTTGTCCAATTGCCCATGTGTCGCAATCAGAAATGTACCTACTACAGCAAGAGCAATCGACATCAATTCAACCGCTGTCGGCTTTTGTCGGTCCCGCAGACAGGTATAACCCAAGACCAAAATAGGACAGAGGTATTGCAAAACCGTTGCCGTACCGGCATTTGTATAGTAAATGGCTTGTAGATAAGCGATTTGATTGAGTACCAAGCCCAGCATGGCAAAGAGGAAAATCCCGAGCAGGGCTTTTTTCTACCGTTTGTCAAGCTTATCAAGGTATTTGACGAAAAATATTTTGAGTTCAATAGTCAAAATAAGGAAATTGTTTTATTTTGGACTAAATTTTAGTGTAAAAAGTGCATACAAAACCAAC
>NZ_JBRKNW010000013.1:0-76001 GCF_053010325.1 Streptococcus sp. P25B114
GTATTTAGGACGTTAAATGAGGTAATCGATAAACTTGAAGAGGTTATTCAAACCTTAACTGCTTATCAACTAAAATCAATTGTACATAGAGACTGGACTTCCGCTATTTTTGATTTTAACTGAGTATTAGTATTCTGATAGTCAGAAAATCTAATCTTGATCGCTTTTTATTCTTTATATGATTGAGACAGGCTCTTTTTCAGCCGAGGTTTGCCAATAATTATAAATTTATAATCTCTTCTTCTGGAATTCCGTAGTCTTCTAGCATCTGCAACATCTTCTCGAAGCCCAGTTGAAAATGTTCCAAGACATGTCCGTCGGAGCCCAGAGAATAGCGGTGGCAACCTAGTTCTTTGACCAATTGAAGAGCGTAACGGTACAGTTCTTCGTGGTGATAGAGGTAGATGCTCTTGGCATTGAGTTCAAAGGCTAAATCATGCGCTATCATTTTCTTGAAAATGCGGATGAGCTGAGGCTCAAAAGTCTCTAGTTCTTGAACAGTCACATCAAAGAGGCGGAAACCGTAGTCAAAATGCGCCAAGACGTCAGCTGGAACCCGTCCGACGGCATATTCCAAGCGGTCCAAATAATCGGTCATGACCGCCATCTTGTCCATATCTGCCACTTCTTCGTCTAGATAATCGTTAACTCCGTTGTGATGGACGGATAATAATTTGAGGTCGAAGTCTTTGTCTGCTAAGTAGGCTAGAATATCGGTTTCCCGCGGTTGGAAATAGCCGATTTCAATGCCTTTCTTGAT
The DNA here is from genome assembly GCF_053010325.1 of Streptococcus sp. P25B114. Classification (NCBI taxonomy): domain Bacteria; kingdom Bacillati; phylum Bacillota; class Bacilli; order Lactobacillales; family Streptococcaceae; genus Streptococcus; species Streptococcus sp. P25B114. The sequence goes on from NZ_JBRKNW010000013.1 coordinate 761, forward strand.
GCGCTTACCATAGTCTTCATTAAGCACAGCAATTTCTTGGGAATAGGCCTCATAATCAGGAATATCATCCTGCTTGCTATAGGGATTGGACAAATCAAAATGCTCCGTCGTCACGATTTCGCCGCTGTAATGCTCGAGATAATCTTGAAATCGCGCCTTGGAATCGTAGGAGTGGTGGGTATGCAGGTGGTTGTCTCTCATGGTAATTCTCCTTTCTTTCTATTGTAACAAAATCGCTTTTGAGCGACAAGTTCGGAAATCAAGGGAAATGGAATAAAAAAATCTGATAATTCTTGCAATTTATCAAAAATTTGGTAAAATAGTACAAAATATAAAGCGATGAGAGAAACAATCCCAGACCATTTTTCAGAGAGTATCTAGTTGCTGAAAGGGTACATCGGTTTGGGTACACATTCTTGAGTGCAATTGCCAACGGTGTTGAACCTAGTAGTGATTGACGTCTGTCTACGTTACGGGCTGAAGTCTTTGACTTCCTGAGGGATATACGGCGACGTATGTCTGAATGAAGGTGGAACCACGTGTAAGCGTCCTGAAACAAGGATCTTGCGCGTGTTTTTTTTTATCGTTTGAGAGGTAATGACATGGAAATAAAAGGGCTTAGAAAGATTACACCTTATGTGGCTGGAGCGCAACCACAGGTGGCCAATATGATTAAACTCAATACCAACGAGAATGCCTATGGACCAAATCCAGCGGTAGTTGCGGCTTTGGCTGCTTTTGATGCGACAAACCTACGTCGCTATTCGAGTCTGGATCAGGCGGAACTACGTCAGGCCTTGGCGGAGCAACACGGTTTGGAGGCGGACCAATTTGTCATTGGCAATGGTTCGGATGACGTCTTGTCTATGGCTTTTCTGTCCTTCTTTCAAACGGAGCAACCGATTTTGTTTCCAGATTTGACCTACGGCTTTTACAAGGTCTGGGCTAATTTGTATCAGGTACCTTTTAAAGAGATACCGCTGGCGGAGGATTTTAGCTGGCGAGTGGCAGATTATCAGAGAGAATGTGGGGGAGTGATTTTGACCAATCCCAACGCTCCGACGGGATGCTTCCAGTCTCTGGGCGATATTGAGGAGGTTCTGAAGGCTAATCCGCAGGTCGTTGTCATCGTTGATGAGGCTTATGTCAATTTCGGCGGGCAGACAGCTATTCCGCTTTTGGACAAATACCCCAATCTCTTCATTACGCGGACCTTCTCCAAGGATGCATCACTAGCGGGTTTGCGTGTCGGATACGGCATAGGTTCCAAGGAGCTGATAGGTGTTATTCAAGCGGTGCGCAATGCCATCAATCCTTACAATGTGGATGCCATTTCGGAAGCTTTGGCTTTGGCTGCGGTCAAGGATTGGGCCTATTATGAAGAAACCTGCCGGAAGATTATGGCAACGCGCGATTGGTTTGCGGAAGAATTGACCAGACTTGGCTTTGACGTTTTGCCGTCAGCAACCAATTTCCTCCTAGTGCGACCATCTCGTGTTAGTGCGGGAGAACTGTTCAAGCACTTGGAAGAGGAGCAGATTTATGTCCGGTATTTTCCAAACCAAGAACGCATAAAAGATAGACTACGCATCTCCATCGGCACACAAGAGGAGATGGAGCAGGTCTTAGCAAGGATAAAGGAAGGGTGCCTATGAACAATCGAACATTGCCACAAGGACTGCACGACAAGCTTTTCAAACGCGCCCGTGCTACTTATGAAATTGAGCGGACGGTCAGTGACCTTTTGATAGAGCGCGGTTTTCATCGGATTGAAACGCCGACCTTGGAGCATTTTGAAGTCTTTTCAGATACTGTCGATACCAATAATTATCACCTTTTTGACAAGAGAGGCCATCTTCTGAGCTTGCGGCCGGATATTACTAGCCAAGTAGCCCGTGTCATTGCTTCAACTCGGGTGCAGACGCCTATTAAATTTTCTTATTCGGGCAAGGTCTTTCGCAGTCAAGAAGCCATGCGGGGCTTGGAAAATGAACGCACTCAAGCCGGGATTGAAATCATTGGCTACCCTGTACAGGAGGCCTATGCTGAAGCTATTTCTAGTGCCAAACAAGCTTTAGAACGTTCGGGTTTGAAAGACTACAAATTTGAGTTTTCGCATGCAGCCATCCTCAAGACGATTTTTCAGCAATTGGAACTAACTTCTGAGGTGGCGGATGATTTGTCCCTCCATATTCGGGATAAAAATATTACCAAGCTCCACGAATTTACCAAGCAGCATCCGAGTGAATTTGATGGTTTCATCAGTCGTTTGCCTTACTTGTTTGGAGAGGTAGAGGCGGTCTTGGCAGAAGCCCGGCAGGTGTCGCAGAATGCGCAATTATTGCAGGCTTTTGACCAATTAGAAGCATTTATCGCCATGGCAGAAATTGATTTGGGGCCTGTCACAGTGGATTTGGCCCAACTTCCGACGGTTCCATACTATACAGGCATGATGTTCAAGGTTTTTGACCAGCAATTGCCAGACGCCTTTTTATCGGGTGGGCGGTATGACAAGCTCTTTGAGCGGTTTGGAGCCAAGGAGCTGACAGCTATCGGTTGGGCCTTGGAAATTGATGCCATTTACCAAGCCATTCGACAGGATTTAGACTATCAAGGAGGGAAGTAAATGGGTGATCAGATTACCATTGCCTTGACCAAGGGGCGGATTGAGAAGGAAACCTTGGCTCTTCTGGAAAAGGCGGGTTTTGATATGTCTTTCATGGCCGATAAGGGGCGGAATTTGATTTTTGAAAGCCCTGATGGGCAGTTTCGCTTTTTACTGGTCAAGGCTCCGGATGTAACGACCTATGTTCGCCACGGAGTGGCAGATATGGGCGTTGTCGGCAAGGATGTCTTGATTGAGCATCCTGCAGGATTTTTGGAAATGCTGGATTTGAACTTTGGCTTGTGTAAATTCTCGGTTGCCTCTGTTCCAACTTACAATCCCAGTGATCACAAGCGGAAGCGGATTGCGACCAAGTATCCAACAGTTGCCCTGGAACATTTTAAGCAAAAGGGCGAGGATGTCGAGATTATTTCTATTCAAGGTAGTGTGGAAATTGCTCCTGTTCTGGGACTGGCCGATGCCATCGTCGATATTGTGGAGACGGGCAATACCTTGGTGGCCAATGGTTTAGTGGTCTTTGAAGATATTTGTCGGATTTCCTCGCGTTTGATTGTCAATAAAGCCAGCATCAAGAATAAGCCTCAAGTGCTATCATTTATCAAGAAATTAGAAGACATTGTCGGAAATGAGGAGGTACCTTTTAGATGAAACGCTTAAGTGGAACAAGTCATGACATTGCGGCCTTGCTCTATCAAGAACAAGTGGCGCTGAATGCAGAAACGGTCTCCGTAGAAGAGACCGTCAAGAAAATCATGGCACGGGTCGCTCGTGAAGGAGATGCAGCTCTGAAAGCCTACAATCTCCAGTTTGACGGGATCGAGCTCGATGACTTAGAAGTCAGTCAAGCGCAAATAGATGCAGCTTTTGAGCAGATTGAACCAGACACTCTCTCAGCCTTAGAAGGTGCCAAAGCCAATATCGCTTCCTACCACCAACAACAGGTGGAAGTGGGTTTTGAGGACCAACCGTCTGAAGGCGTCCTTCGTGGGCAACTCATTCGTCCCCTAGAGCGAGTGGGCGTCTATGTTCCGGGAGGAACAGCCGCCTATCCTTCTTCGGTCTTGATGAATGTCATCCCAGCAAAAATTGCTGGTGTAGAGGAAATCATCATGATTACCCCGCCACAAGAGACCTACAATCCAGCGATTTTGGTGGCGGCAAGATTGGCTGGAGTGGATAAGATTTATCAGGTTGGCGGAGCCTACGGGATTGCCGCGCTAGCTTATGGAACGCAGTCCATTCCCAAGGTGGATAAAATTACCGGTCCGGGCAATATTTATGTCGCAACGGCTAAAAAATTGGTCTACGGCTTGGTTGGAATTGATATGGTTGCCGGTCCATCTGAAATTGGCGTTATCGCAGACGAGACGGCAAATCCTGTTTTTGTAGCGGCGGATTTGTTGTCACAGGCGGAGCACGATCGCTTGGCGCGTGCGATTTTGGTGACCAATTCGGAAGTCTTGGCTGAGCAAGTCGAGCTAGAAATCGAGCGGCAATTGCAGACCTTGCCGCGTGAGGAAATTGCGCGGGCATCCATTGAGCAGAACGGACGCATTATCGTGACAGACACGGTAGAAGCCATGTTTGACTTGATGAATTTGGTGGCGCCTGAACATTTGGAAATTGCTATGGAAGATGCCTATGATTATCTTCCCTTGGTCAAGCATGCGGGGTCGATTTTCTTGGGTCATTATACCAGTGAGCCGATTGGGGATTATTATGCAGGGACCAATCATGTTCTGCCAACTTCAGGCACCAGCCGTTTCTATTCAGCGTTGGGTGTCCATGATTTTATCAAACGAATACAATACACACAATATAGTAAGAAAGCCGTGCAAGAGGCTAGTCAGGCTATTACAAATTTAGCCTATTCAGAAGGGTTGGCTGCCCATGCACGGGCCATTGAGGTGAGAAATGAAGGAAGTTAAGGGATTATTGGTCATGGATGTGGACAGCACCCTAATCATGGAAGAAGGCATTGACCTGCTGGGCGAAGAAGCTGGTCTCGGTCAGCGAGTCGCGGACATTACCGAGCGCGCCATGCGAGGGGAATTGGATTTTGAAGAAGCCTTGCGTGAACGCGTTGCCTTGCTGGCGGGCTTGCCCGAAACGGTTTTGGACCGCATTTTAGGGCGCATTCATTTCACACCGGGAGCAGAAGAATTGGTGGCAGAACTTCACAAGCGTGGCTATAAGGTAGCCGTCGTGTCGGGTGGTTTTCATCAGACGGTCAATGTGTTGGCGGAACGGCTCAATTTGGACTATGTTAAGGCTAATACGCTAGAAATTGTCAACGGAGTTTTGACAGGACGTGTGACCGGGGACATTGTGACCAAGGATGTTAAGGAAACCATGCTCAGAACTTGGGCGGCGGAAAATGGTCTCGACATGCAAGATACGATTGCAGTGGGCGATGGTGCCAACGATCTGCCCATGATTCAGGCAGCTGGTATCGGCATCGCCTTCTGCGCCAAACCCATTGTGCAGGAACAGGCTCCTTATCAAATCAATGAGAAAAATTTGTATCAGGTGATTGAGATTTTGGATAGGGTGAAGAAATAAGAGACAGTATTCACACGTCAGGTACCGATCTGCGAATACAGCTTCTAATTAGTAAAGAAAGAAGAACATCATGAGAACAGCAAGCATTGAACGCAATACCTTTGAAACAAAAATTAAGTTGGCGGTTAATTTGGATGTGCAGGATCCGGTTGAGATTGTGACAGGTGTGGGCTTTTTTGACCACATGTTGACCCTTTTTGCCCGCCACAGCCGCATGTCTCTAGTTGTCCATGTAGATGGTGATACGTGGGTGGACAGTCATCATACGGTTGAGGATGTCGGGATTGTTCTTGGACAAGCCATCAAGGAAGCTCTGGGCGACAAGGTCGGTATCAATCGTTACGGAACTTCTTTTGTGCCTATGGATGAGACGCTGGGCATGTCCAGTCTGGACTTGTCTGGACGCTCTTATTTGGTCTTTGATGCGACTTTTGACAATCCAAAATTAGGCGATTTTGATACGGAATTGGTAGAGGAATTCTTCCAAGCCTTGGCTTTCAACCTGCAGATGAACCTGCATTTGAAGATTTTGCACGGGAAAAATAGTCACCATAAGGCTGAAAGTCTCTTCAAGGCAACAGGTCGAGCTCTTCGCGAAGCCATTACCATCAACCCTGACATTAAGGGTGTCAATTCAACAAAAGGACTCTTGTAATATGATACGAGTGATTGATTATGATGCAGGAAACACAGCTAATGTCCTGCGGGCCTTGGAAAAAATCGGTGTAGCTGCGGAATTGACAGCGGATCCTGAGAAGATTTTGTCGGCTACAGGCTTGATTTTACCGGGGGTTGGTGCCTTTCCGTCTGCCATGGCTGAATTAGAAAAACGCCAACTGCTCCCAGCTATTCAGACAGCTGTGGCGGCTGGCAAGCCTTTTTTGGGTATTTGTCTAGGCATGCAGTTGCTTTTGGACCAAGGTCTGGAACACCAGCCGACCAAGGGTTTGGGCCTCATTCCCGGTGTTTGTCGTCCTATTCCAGCTAAAGACGGCTATCCTGTGCCCCACATGGGCTGGAATCAGTTGGAAGTCAAGCAGAAAAATCAACTGACAGATGGACTTGATGATCAGTCGGTTTACTTTGTTCACAGTTATTTTACCGATGTAGCGCCTGAATATATCGACGCAACAGCGGATTATAGCAGGGAAATTCCAGCAATGATTTCAAAAGGAAATGTCTTTGGGGCGCAGTTTCACCCTGAAAAATCAGGTCAGGTTGGGCTTGGTATTTTGACAAAGTTTGCGGCATTATGTCAGAAATAGTGAGGGAAGATATGCAGATTTATCCAGCGATTGATATTCGAAATGGGAAGGCAGTGCGTCTCTTTAAAGGAGACTTTAATCAGGAGACCGTTGTTAACCCAGATGTATTAGACCAAGCCAAAACATTTGCGGCTGCGGGGATTGGCTTTATTCATGTGGTGGATTTGGACGGTGCTTTAGAGGGACGAGCGACCAATAGGGATTTGATTGCCAGTTTGAAAAGAGAGACCGGTCTCCATATTCAAGTTGGGGGCGGCATTCGCACCTTAGACCAGATTGCGGATTATCTGGATGCGGGCATTGACCGTGTCATTATTGGGTCTATGGCTGTTAAAAACCCAGATTTTGTCAAGCAAGCCTTGGAGCGTTTTGGAAGTCAGGCCATTGTCGTAGGCATCGATGCCAAAAATGGCTTTGTCGCAACAGAAGGCTGGCTAGAAACCAGTCAAGTAGATTATCTGAGCTTGGCCAAGGAGATGGAAAAGATTGGTGTGCAGCTTTTTGTCTACACCGATGTGGACCGCGACGGTACCTTGACAGGTCCTAATTTTGACCATTACAGAAAATTGAAGGCGACCTTGACAGAGGCAGATGTCATTGCTTCTGGTGGTATCCATTCCATGAGCGACTTAGTGGAGCTGGCGCAAATCGGTGTTTCTGGAACCATTGTCGGCAAGGCTTATTACAGCGGCAAGGTCAGCTTGGACGAATTGCAGCAATTTGGAGGTTGAACATGTTAGCAAAACGCATTATTCCCTGTCTGGACGTCAAGAACGGTCGGGTAGTCAAGGGGGTCAATTTTGTCAACTTGACGGATGTGGGAGACCCTGTGGACACAGCAAAAGCCTACTACGAGGCAGGCTGCGATGAATTGGTTTTTCTTGATATTACTGCGACGCATGAAGAACGCGAAACGACTGTGGACATGGTGCGGCGCGTGGCAGACCAAGTCTTTATTCCTTTTACCGTTGGCGGTGGCATTCGTTCAGTCGATGATATGAATAAGATGCTCAAGGCAGGGGCTGACAAGGTATCGGTCAATTCATCGGCGGTGGCCAATCCATCCTTGATCAAAGAATGTGCTGAAAAATTCGGCAGCCAATGTGTTGTGGTCGCTATTGATGCGCGAAAGGAGGTAGATGGAACTTGGCATGTCTACGTGGCTGGCGGTCGCAAGGATACCGGTCTAGATTTATTAGATTGGGCAAAGAAGGTCGTCGAGCTCGGAGCTGGCGAAATCCTTTTGACCAGCATGGACAAAGACGGGACTAAGTCAGGCTTTGATGTGGACATGCTCAATGCTGTGGCGAGCGTGGTGACGATTCCCATCATTGCATCGGGTGGCGCTGGTAATACGAACCATATCCTTGAGGTATTTGATCAGACACCGGCGACTGGAGCATTGGCAGCATCCATCTTTCATTATGGTCAAGTCAGCATTGCAGAAACCAAATCAGCTATGCGCCAGAATGGAATTGAGGTGCGATAAAATGATTAGTATTGATTTTGCCAAGCAAGACGGATTGGTGCCTGTGATTGTCACTGACCATGAGACAGGTCTGGTCTTGATGCTGGCTTATATGAATGAAGAATCCTATCAAAAGACCTTGGAAACCAAACAGATGCATTACTGGAGCCGGTCGCGTCAGGAATTGTGGCACAAGGGTGCAACCAGTGGGCATTTTCAGACGGTTAAATCCATCAAAACAGATTGTGACCGCGACACCCTGCTCATTTCCGTCGAGCAAGTAGGGGCTGCCTGCCATACGGGCGCCTATAGTTGCTTTTTTGAAAACATACTCTAAGAAAGGAGCAGATATGCTAGAAACCTTGTACCATGAAGCCCTGAACCGTAAGCGTAATCCAAAAGAAGGGTCCTATACTAACTACTTGTACGGCAAAGGCTTGGATAAAATTCTCAAGAAAGTTGGGGAAGAGGCAACAGAAGTCGTGATTGCCGCCAAAAACGCTGACAAGGAAGAAATTGCCAATGAAACAGCTGATTTGCTCTATCATTTGGCTGTTCTGCTGGTGGAAACAGGCGTGAGCTTAGAAGAAATCGAAGTTATTCTACAGGCCCGTCAAGGAAAAGTCAGTAAGACCAGCGACCGCCGAGAAATTAGTGACTACTAAAAAAGCTCATCACGAGCTTTTTAGTTTGTGAAAAAATCCGAAAAAAGTATCTACCCCAACAAATCTCCCAGTTCTTCCACCGTTTGGACAATGTGGCTGGCACCAGCAGTTGTCAATTCCTCTCGGTCACCATAGCCATACAGGACACCGATACTGTCGAGCTGGTGTTGCTTGGCACCGATGACATCATGTTTACGGTCACCAATCATGACAGCTTTGCCATTGATTTTTTCCAGTTGGTCCAGCGCATAGGTAATAATCTGCCCCTTCTTGGTGCGCGTGTCATCCAAACTTGCGCCTGCAATGACTGTAAAATAGCGGTCCAATTCAAAATGAGCCAATATTTGTTTGGCAAAGATTTCTGGTTTTGAAGTGGCTATGAGGAGTGTTTTCCCTTGCTCTTGCAATTTGCCCAACAATTCCGGAATACCGGGATAGGGATGGTTTTCAAACATTCCCTTGCTGGTAAAATATTCCCGAAAATAATCGACTGCCTGCTGGGTTTCTGCCGCATTCAGTCCATAAAACTGGGCAAACGATTCGTAGAGAGGTGGTCCGATAAAGCGAGACAAGTGACTGGAATTGTCATCAGCAATGCCCATTTTTTCCAAGGCATAGGCAGCCGAATGGATAATGCCGGGACCAGAATCGGTCAATGTTCCGTCTAAGTCGAAGAGAAGCGTTTGGTACATAGGAACCTCCATTTTTATTGGTCCGTAAGACAAGTGTTATCCCTGTATATAGTCAGTCAATTCCTGATCCTTCAGACCTGCATTTAAGGCAATCAAGAGCTTGATTCTGGCTTTTTGAGCATTCAGCTCCTTGACAAAGAGGATACCTTCTTGCTCTAGTTGGATACCGCCTCCCTGGTAGGCGTAGACAGGCTCGGCAATACCGTTAAAGCAACGAGAAACCAGCACAATCGGAATTCCTGCTGCCAGCAAGCGGTGGATTGCTGGCAAGATAGATGGAGGCAGATTTCCAGCTCCAAGGGCCTCAATCACAAGGCCGGAAAGTTTACCAGGGTCTAGAGAATCAAGGAGAATGGTCTCCATATCTGCATAAGCTTTGATGATAGGAATGGTTCCTGCAATTTCTGACAAATCAAAGCGAACACGTGGCTCAGCAGTTTTGAAAAAGAGGATTTCCCGTTTGGTTACAAGCCCCAGAGGACCGTGGGTCGGAGTCTGGAAAGTAGAAACATTTGTCGTATGGGTCTTGGTCACATATTTTGCGGCATGGATTTCATCGTTCATGACCAGCAAAACCCCCTTATCTGCCGCCTTTTCATCTGCGGCGACACGCAGGGCTGTCAGATAATTATAGACACCATCACTACCCAAATCATTGGAAGAGCGCATGGCTCCTGTGATAACAATTGGCTTTTGAGGAATGGCCATGGTATCCAAGAAATAGGCTGTCTCTTCCAAGGTATCGGTGCCATGAGTGATGACAAAGCCGTCAAATTCATCCGCCTGTCGCTTGATTTCTTGGTAGAGCGCCATCATGTGTTCCAATCGAATATGGGGACTTGGCAGATTCAAAAAATCAACAGACACTACCTGAATAGTGTCCAAGGGAGTAGAAAGACTGGCCATAGGATTGTGGGAACTAGAAGAGACGCTCCCCTGATTGTCGGTCTGCATAGAAATGGTTCCTCCAGTGTGGAGGGCCAGAATTTTTTTCATAAGTTTTCAGTTTCTTTCAAATCTGTGATATACTAATTGTAACATAATTTCAGGGAAGTAGGTGAGCTAGATGGCGGTAAAGGCAGTGTTTTTTGATATTGACGGAACCCTTCTGACCGATAATCGAACAGTCAGCAAATCCACCATCCAGGCCATCAATGCCCTCAAGAAAAATGGCATTTTCGTGGGCTTGGCAACAGGCAGAGACCCCAACTTTGTCCTGAAATACATGGCCGGCCTATCGCTGGATCTGGCCATCACCTACAATGGCCAATATATTTTTTCAAGAGACCAAGTCCACTTTGCCCAAGCCTTGGATAGGGGAACATTGGAGACCTTTCTTGAGTTGGTGGAGAGCAATCAGTGGGACTACTCACTTGGGATGGGGACAGGAGTTGTAGGCAGTGGTATTATGAACGTAGGCACTGGTCACCTGGTCTACAGATTAACACGCATGATACCGATCTCCTGGGCTAGTGGCATCAACTTCCTGATTAACCGCCTGGTTCGCAAATTCCGTCCTAAGGACACAGACAAGATTCGTTCCTATCTGGATCAACCGGTTTATCAAGTCTTATTGTTGGCTACTGAGTCAGTGACCCAGCGCCTGGCCCTTCAATTCCCAACTCTTGGTTTTACCAGGTCCAGTGCCTATGCGGCAGATGTCATCAGCAAGGGCAATTCCAAACTGCAAGGCATCCAAAAATTGGGAGAAATCTATGGCTTTAATACGGAAGAAGTGATGGTTTTTGGGGATTCAAACAATGATTTGGAAATGTTAGCCGGTGTTCAGTATGCCATTGCCATGGGAAATGCTACCCAACAGGCCAAAGGGACGGCGACCTATGTGACAGATACCAATAATAAGGATGGTATTTATAAGGCCTTGGTGCACTTTGGTCTCGTGGAGGAGAAGAATGTTGACTAGTAAGGATGCCAATGTTAATGCTGTTCGTGACTTTCACAAGGCTATGGATGGCACACTTCAGGAAATTCCCCAGGCATTTGATGGGAATACGGCCTTTTACAGGGCTAGTTTCAAGTTGGAGGAGCTGGTCGAATTTTTACAGGCAGCCTCATCGGACCAGGCAGATTTTGACCGTAAGGTCCAGGGCCTGCACCAGCAACTCGACAAGGCAGTGGCAAAAGTTACCAGTAAAGGCAGTCCAGGTCTCTCCTTGGTTGGTCAGGTCGATGCCCTGATGGACTTGCTCTATTTTACTTACGGTTCCTTTGTTTTGGTAGGAGTTGACCCCAAACCCATTTTCGATATTGTCCACCAGGCTAATATGGGTAAGCTTTTTCCGGATGGTAAGGCCCATTACGACCCTGTTTCCCACAAAATATTGAAGCCAGAGGGCTGGGAGGAGCGTTTTGCACCAGAAGGGAAAATTCAAGACGAACTAGACAGACAAAAAGGCAGAAAATCCTAATGCGATTCTCTGCCTTTCAATTTATCTAGATGTTTATAGACTTTTTTCTGGATTGCGCACAATCAAGATGTCAATGTCTGTGTGGCGCATGATGTATTCAGAAGAAGAGCCGATGAGCAGTCGCTCGAAGGTGTTGAGACCAGTCGCTCCCAGTAGCATCAAATCGGCACCAGCCTCTTGTGGAATGTTTGTGGAGAGTAAGGTCTTGGGATTGCCAAACTCAACGATAGTGGCAATGTCTGTCAAGCCTGCATCGGTAGCCCACTTTTTATAATTTCCTAAAAGAGTTTCGGCCTCTTTTTCAAGAGATTCGTAGATGGATGCGTCAAAAGCTACGACATTATGTAGGGCTCTGGTGTCGATGACATGGGCAATGGTCATTTTTGCCTGATTGCGCTTAGCAACTTGAATGGCTTTTTGCAAAGCAACTTCGGCATTTGTTGAACCATCAACAGCAACTAAAATAGATTGATAGGTTTGTGACATGATCCTTACCTCCTTTTAGACAATTTTTGTAAGGGAATATTATACATTTATATTATAAGGTATTTTGCAAAAAATGTAAAGTATTTATTGATAGATGGAGAAAAATAATATAAGCAACCGTAATGATAGTCAGATTGCAGTGTCCAGAGACAGATAGAGTGTTCATGTCATTCTAGTAGTATCATTTCCCTACATTTCCTGCGATTTATAACATTTAGTGATAGATTTACTATGAAAATGATTGCTAAAATGACCAAATTCCATTATGATAGTAGTATTCATAGACTCAAGAAAGTTGAGGAGGTATAGTTATGAGACAATTTGAAAAGTCAACAAAGCTCGAACATGTTGCATACGATATCCGTGGTCCAGTCTTGGAGGAAGCTATGCGCATGCGGGCAAATGGTGAGAAGATTCTCCGCTTGAACACAGGAAATCCAGCTGAATTTGGTTTTACGGCGCCAGATGAGGTTATTCACGACTTGATTCACAATGCCCGTAAATCAGAAGGCTATTCCGACAGTAAGGGGATTTTTTCTGCCCGTAAGGCCATCATGCAGTATTGCCAGGTCAAGAAGTTTCCAAATGTTGACATCGATGACATTTACATCGGAAATGGAGTTAGTGAACTGATTACCATGTCTATGCAGGGCTTGCTAGACAATGGAGACCAGGTCCTGGTGCCAATGCCCGACTATCCACTTTGGACAGCGGCAGTTAGCCTGGCAGGTGGCGATGCGGTCCATTATCTCTGTGACGAGGGGGCAGATTGGTATCCAGATTTGGATGATATTCGTTCAAAAATCACCAGCCGCACCAAGGCGATTGTCCTGATTAACCCCAATAACCCAACAGGTGCTCTTTATCCTAAAGAATTATTGTTGGAGATTGTAGAGATTGCCCGCCAGCATGAGCTCATCATTTTCTCGGATGAAATCTATGACCGCATGGTTTTTGACGGCGCAGTCCATATCCCAATTGCTTCATTGGCCCCAGATGTTTTTGTCGTGACTATGAATGGTCTGTCCAAATCCCATCGTATCTGTGGCTTCCGTGTGGGCTGGATGGTCCTATCAGGTCCTAAAAAGCATGTGAAAGGCTATATCGAGGGGCTCAATATGTTGTCCAACATGCGGCTCTGTTCCAATGTCCTGGCTCAGCAAGTTGTCCAAACTTCGCTTGGAGGCTACCAATCAGTCGATGAATTGTTGATACCTGGTGGCCGACTTTATGAGCAGAGAGAATTCATCACCAAGGCTATCCAAGATATTCCAGGGCTTTCAGCTATCAAGCCTAAGGCAGGCCTCTATATCTTCCCGAAAATTGATCGTGAAATGTACCGGATTGATGATGACGAGCAGTTTGTGTTGGACTTCCTCAAGCAAGAAAAGGTTCTCTTGGTCCATGGTCGTGGATTTAACTGGAAGGATCCAGACCACTTCCGTATTGTCTACCTTCCACGTGTAGACGAACTAGCAGAAATCCAAGAAAAAATGACCCGCTTCTTGGCCCAATATCGTAGATAAAAAATAAGCTCAAACCGTTTAGGTGAGAGCTTATTTTTGTGGGATGATGTGAGAGGGATTAGGTAGAATCCTTGCGGTGACTAAAATAAATTTGATTCATACACTATCTGTTTCATTTGTATGTCCAGTATGGAACTGAAAAAATTCTTATTTACCCTCAAAAAATGCTGTGTAAAGTGCCTGTAGGGCCTGCTCTTTTTGTTCTGTTTTGACAACAAACATGACAGAAACTTCGCTGGCACCTTGTGAAATCATGGCCAGGTTGACATTCTGGTTAGATAGGGCAGTCGTTGCTGTGGCTGTTACACCGACATGGCTCTTCATGTTCTCACCAACAATCATGATGGTGGATAGGCCACGCTCGATTTCAGCCTTATCAACCTCCAGCTGCGTTTTGAGCTGGCGAAGGATTTCAGCTTCCTTGATAGGGGTCAATTCGCGGCCACGGAGTACGATGGACAGGTCGTCGATACCAGTCGGCATGTGCTCGAAACGAATATTCAAGTCTTCTAAAATTTGTAGGACCTTGCGACCAAAACCAACTTCACGGTTCATCAGGTACTTGGAAATGTTGATACTTGTGAAATCATCATCTGCTGCAATTCCGACAACAGGCAGGGTCTGGTCAGTATGCTCCAGGACGATTTGGGTGCCTGGGTGGCTAGGGTTATTCGTGTTTTTGATAACCAAAGGAATACGTCCACGGTAGGCAGGTAGGAGGGCTTCGTCATGAAGGACGGAGAAACCTGCATAGGCCAATTCACGCATCTCACGGTAAGTTAATTCCTTGATAGAATGTGGATTTTTGATGATACCAGGATGGGCAGCAAAAATGCCGTCAACATCGGTAAAGTTCTCGTAGAGGTCGGCTTTGACACCGGCCGCTACGATAGAGCCTGTAATGTCCGAACCACCACGGGAGAAGGTACAGATTTGATTGTCGATGGTCACACCGAAAAAGCCAGGGATAATCAAGACCTCATCCGCATCGCGCAATTCTTCAATCTTATCATAGCTAGACGGTAGGATACGGGCATTTCCAGGTTCTGAGCTGACAATGATACCAGCTTTCTTAGGGTGGACATAGCGGGCAGGCAGTCCTTTTTGGGTAAAATATTCTGCAATCAGCTTGGCATTGTTGTCCTCGCCGGCCGCTAGGAATGCGTCGTAAAGAAATTCATTATTTTCAATCGGCAGGGTCGCCAGAGCCTTGATGCTGTCAGCAATCTTCGCCATGCTTTTAGCTATAAAACCAAGCTCGTCAACCATAGCCTGGTAACGATTGATAATCCATTCTTGGCTGGCTGTCACATCCTTGCCGCTTGTATATTCCTTGTAGTATTTAATCAGAGCGTCTGTCACTTTCGTATCTTCGGCATTGCGTTTACCTGGTGCTGATACGACAACAAAACGGCGCTCAGGGTCCGATTGAACGATGCTAAATACTTTTTCTAATTGGCTGGCAGACGCGAGCGAGCTACCTCCAAATTTGGTTACTTTCATAAGAATCTCCTCAGATATTTTTTACTATTATAGCAGAAGATGGGGGCTTTGTCAGTATTTTCTGGGAAATTTTCAGAATTTATTGAAAATTACATTTATGAAACTTTCTGGGAATTGTGGTAAACTGGAGGAAAGAGGAGAAAGCATGGCAAAAGCAATTATTTTTGATATGGATGGAGTCCTGTTTGATACAGAGACCTTTTATTTCCAGAGACGCATCGATTTTTTAGCGACCAAGGGACTGTCGGTTGATCACCTGGACCCAAGTATTTTTGTGGGTGGCAGGGCCAGTCAAATGTGGCGTTGGATTTTGGCGAATGACTTTGACAAGTGGGATGTGCCTGCCTTGGAAAAGGAGTACCGTATATATAAGGAAAACCGGCCGACACCCTATGGTCAGCGGCTTTTTCCTGATGTCAAACAAGTCTTGCAGGCTTTGACAGACAAGAGCTTGCCTCTGGTATTGGCCTCCAATACGGACAGGGAAGAAATCGAACGTGCCTTGGAAGAAGCTGGAATTAGACCTTATTTTAAACAGGTCTTTTCAGCCATGGAATGCGGAGCGCCCAAGCCAGCTCCGGATGTCTACAATCTCGCAGCCCAGGCGACTGGGGTGGACAAATCAGAGATTGTGGTCTTTGAAGACAGCGCAAAAGGCATCGCGGCAGCAAAAGCAGCAGGCTTGACGGTCTGGGCCATCCGAGACCAGCATTATGGCATTGACCAGAGTCAAGCAGATCGCTTGGTGGACAATTTGAGCCAAGGATTGAGAGAATTGTACAAGATGTAAGAGGGTTGGCGAGAGCCAGCCTTTTTCCGATGTCACACTTCTTTTCTGGTAAGGACGTGACAAAATGATTTTCTGTGCTAGAATGGATAACAAGAAAGATGTGGTTTGCTTTTCAAACTATTTCATCTTCAAATGAAGTGGAGCAGGCGATGACCTATCAAACAATTACCTATGATGTTCGGGACGGAATAGCACTTCTGACCCTCAATCGTCCAGATGTGGCCAATGGCTTTAACATTCCCATGTGTGAGGAAATTTTGGCAGCGATTGACGCAGTTGATCGAGATGCTACTGTGAAAATCCTACAAATTCAGGCCCAGGGCTCTGTTTTCTCGGTCGGTGGCGACTTGGTCGAGATGAAGCGGGCAGTGGATGAGGATGATATTCCTTCTCTTGTAAAAATAGCAGAGCTGGTCAATGATATCTCATTCGCTATCAAGAAATTGCCAAAGATTGTCATCATGGTGACCGATGGAGCTGTCGCTGGTGCGGCGGCCAATGTGGCAGTGGCAGCTGATTTTGTGATTTCTTCGACAAAAACAAAATTCATCCAAGCCTTTGTGGGTGTTGGTTTGGCCCCAGACGCTGGAGGAATCTTCCTGCTCAGTCGTGCCATTGGAGCCAATCGTGCCAGTCACTTGGCCATGACAGGAGAAGGATTGACCGCTGAGAAAGCCTTGGAATACGGCATTGTATACAAATTGGTCGAGCCAGAAAAGTTGGAAAAGACTGTACAACAGGTTATCAAAAAACTGTTACGAGGCTCTGTTAACTCTTACGCCGCCATCAAGCAGCTGGTCTGGGAAAGTCAGTTCAAGGACTGGGAAACCTATCGCAAGTTAGAATTGCAGTTGCAGGAGGAATTGGCCTTCAAGGAAGATTTCAAGGAAGGTGTCCGAGCCCATGCCGAACGCCGAAGACCAGTATTTACCGGTCAATGAGCTAAAATTTATTACCGAATACGTCTATTTGTTTTCTTTTAGTACTAGGTAACGAGTCAAAGGCGTAACTGAAGTTAGGCGAGGTGAGCTCAAATAATATTAATTGTTTGAGGTTCGAAATTCAGAAACGAAGTTTCCTCGGTCGTCGAAACAATAAAAGAAAAACAAAATAACGAAAAATATTTGACAATCAAAGTTTTTTGCTCTATACTTTGACTATCAAAGTTAAGGAGGCCTGTTTTGGAAGATCCAAAAATCAATGAATATCTAACGGCAATTTTTAACAATGTCCTGGTCATTCAGGAAAACAGCCTTCGTAAGAGTCGTTTCAATGACATTTCCATTAAGGAAATGCACACCATCGATGAGATTGGTGACAAAAAGGGAGCGACACCGAGCGATATCGCTCGGGCTTTGATGGTCACGCTTGGAACGGTGACAACCAGTCTCAACAACTTGGAGCGCAAGGGCTATATCGAACGTGTCCGCTCTACTAAGGATAGACGAGTTGTTCATCTCTTTCTGACCAAGAAAGGTCGGCTGGTCTATCGTTTGCACCAACGGTTCCACAATGAAATGGTCAAGCAGATTACAGACGGGATGGACGAGGCAGAATATCAAGTGATGAAAAAAGGGCTCTACAAACTCTATAATTTCTTGGAGGATCTGAAATGAGAACCTTCACTAAAATCAGTCAGGTTGCCCACTATGTTCCGAAGCAGATCGTGAGCAATGATGATTTAGCACAGATTATGGACACCAGTGATGATTGGATTTCCTCACGGACAGGTATTTGTCAAAGACGCATTTCTCTGGATGAGGACACCAGTGACTTGGCCAGTCGGGTTGCCCAAGACCTGCTAGACAAGTCAGGTGTAACTGCTGATGAGATAGACTTTATCATCGTCGCAACCATTACACCGGATTCGGCTATGCCGTCAACGGCAGCTCGGGTTCAGGCGGCAGTCGGTGCTAAGAAGGCATTTGCCTATGACCTAGTCGCAGCATGTTCGGGCTTCGTTTTCGCCCTATCCACCGCAGACAAACTGATTTCCTCTGGGATTTACCAAAAGGGAATTGTGATTGGAGCAGAGGTCTTGTCCAAGACGGTTGACTGGACAGATCGTGGAACGGCAGTCTTGTTTGGAGATGGTGCTGGTGGGGTTTTGCTTGAAGCTAGTCCTGAGCAGCATTTTCTAGCGGAAATCAACCGAACAGATGGCAGTCGTGGCCTTAGTTTAACTTCTGGTCAGACAGGTCTGCATTCTCCCTTTTCGAAAGAGGGAGGCAACCAGCCTTATTTGCAGATGGACGGCAGAGCGATTTTCGAGTTTGCTGTTCGCGATGTGACCAAGACCATCGCAGAGTTGCTAGAAGGTCAAGGTTTGACTGGTGATGAGGTGGATTACTTCCTGCTTCATCAGGCAAATAGTCGGATTTTGGACAAGATGGCACGAAAGCTGGGTCTTGGCATTGAGAAATTTCCAGCCAATATGATGCACTATGGCAATACCAGTGCGGCTAGTATCCCTATTCTCTTATCAGAATGTGTCGAGGCAGGTAGTCTGCGCTTGGACGGTAGCCAAACGGTTGTATTGGCAGGATTTGGTGGCGGTCTGACTTGGGGAACGCTACTACTTAAACTTTAGTTAATTCCTTGCCTCTGGCAAGATTAAAAATATTTTTATATAAAAAGGAGCACTATCATGGCAGTATTTGAAAAAGTACAAGAAATCATCGTTGAAGAATTGGGTAAGGACGCTGAAGAAGTAACCCTTACAACAACATTTGAAGATTTGGACGCAGATTCATTGGATCTTTTCCAAGTTATCTCTGAAATCGAAGATGCGTTTGACATCCAAATCGATACAGAAGAAGGATTGACAACAGTAGCTGATTTGGTTGCGTACGTTGAAGAAAAAACAAAATAAATGTTGTTAGAAAGATGCGATAAGCATTTTTCTTAGAGTCAATACTTTGATAATCAAAACATTGAAGTGTCAAACTAATTTTCAAGTGAGGGCTTTGCCCTCTCTTGTTTAGCTAATTGTTTGATGTTCAAATGATTAGCTAAGCAAATAAAGATTGAGGGAACTATGAAAACAAAGATTACAGAATTATTGAACATTGATTATCCGATTTTCCAAGGTGGTATGGCCTGGGTGGCTGACGGTGACTTGGCTGGTGCGGTTTCAAATGCTGGTGGTTTAGGCATCATTGGTGGGGGTAATGCTCCCAAGGAAGTTGTCAAGGCAAATATTGATAAAGTCAAGTCCATCACAGACAAGCCTTTCGGTGTCAATATCATGCTCCTATCGCCGTTTGCAGATGACATTGTTGACCTAGTTATCGAAGAAGGTGTCAAGGTGGTGACAACGGGTGCGGGCAACCCTGGAAAATACATGGAACGCTTGCACGCAGCTGGTATTACGGTTATTCCAGTGGTTCCAAGTGTCGCTTTGGCTAAACGCATGGAAAAATTAGGAGTGGATGCCGTCATCGCTGAAGGGATGGAAGCAGGTGGTCACATCGGTAAATTGACAACCATGACCTTGGTTCGTCAGGTTGTGGATGCCGTATCCATTCCTGTGATTGCTGCAGGTGGTATTGCAGATGGTGCAGGTGCTGCAGCTGCCTTCATGTTGGGAGCAGAAGCAATTCAGGTGGGAACACGTTTTGTTGTTGCCAAGGAGTCAAATGCTCATCCAGCCTACAAGGAAAAGGTTCTCAAGGCTAAGGATATTGACACAACAGTATCGGCATCCGTTGTAGGTCACTCGGTGCGTGCGATTAAGAACAAGCTTTCGACAGCCTATGCGGCTGCGGAAAAAGACTTCCTTGCTGGGAAAATTTCTGCAGAATCCATTGAGGAATTAGGTGCAGGTGCCCTTCGAAATGCCGTTGTAGATGGTGATGTGGTCAATGGTTCGGTCATGGCAGGTCAGATTGCTGGTTTGGTGACCAAGGAAGAAACTTGTGAAGAAATTTTGAAAGATTTATATTTTGGAGCTGCCAAGGTGATTCGTGAAGAGGCAAATCGCTGGGCTTCCGTTGGAGAATAAGATGACAAAAACAGCCTTTCTATTTGCAGGTCAAGGGGCTCAGACACTTGGTATGGCCCGTGACCTCTATGATACCTATCCCATTGTCAAGGAAACTTACGACCAGGCTAGTCAAATTCTGGGCTATGATGTGCGGGACTTGATTGACCATCAGGAAGACAAGCTCAACCAGACCCGCTATACCCAGCCTGCGATTTTGACAACCTCCCTTGCCATTTATCGTTTATTGGCAGAAAAAGGGATTAAACCTGACATGGTGGCTGGTTTGTCCTTGGGAGAATATGCCGCTTTGGTTGCTTCTGGTGCTCTGGCCTTTGAAGAAGCCGTTGCCTTGATTGCCAAACGAGGGGAGTTTATGGAAACGGCCGCACCAGCAGGGACTGGTAAGATGGTCGCTGTCCTCAATGCAGATGTCAGCTTGATCGAAGAAGTCTGTTCGTCAGTTACCTCTGGGATTGTTTCCCCAGCCAACTATAATACACCCGCCCAAATCGTCATCGGAGGCGAGGTGGCAGCTGTGGATGAGGCGGTGGAAGCCTTGAAGGCGGCGGGTGTCAAACGCATGATTCCCCTCAACGTGTCGGGGCCTTTCCACACAGCTCTCTTGTGTCCAGCTTCGGAGCAATTGGCTCAAGCTCTGGAAGAGGTAGAGTTTGCAGACTTCCAAGTAGAATTAGTTGGCAATACGGAAGCCAAGGTCATGAGAAAAGAGGACATCAAGTCCCTCTTGACCCGTCAGGTTATGGAGCCTGTCCGTTTTTACGAGTCCATTGCAACCATGCAGGCGGCTGGTGTGACCAAGTTTATCGAAATTGGTCCAGGTAAGGTCTTAGCAGGCTTTATCAAGAAAATTGATAAGACAGCCGAGGTGGTGACAGTAGAAGATGTGGCAAGTCTAGAAGGCTTGTTGACTAGCCAATAAGGAGAAAACATGGAACTTACCAATAAAAATGTGTTTGTGACAGGTTCAAGTCGTGGAATCGGCTTGGCCATTGCCCATAAGTTTGCTAGCCTTGGTGCCAATGTGGTGCTAAATGGTCGTGGTCAGCTGGGGCAGGACTTGCTGGATAGCTTTTCAAGCTACGGTGTTAAAGTTGTGCCGATTTCAGGTGATATTTCCAGTTCGGCAGATGCCAAACGGATGGTAGCTGAGGCAGTTGAGGCTCTCGGAAGTGTTGATATCTTGGTCAACAATGCAGGGATTACAAAAGACGGTATGGCATTGCGAATGACGGAAGAGGATTTCGAGAGCGTTTTGAGTATCAATCTAACAGGGACCTTTAATATGACCCAGGCTGTTTTGAAACCGATGACCAAGGCACGTGAAGGGGCTATTATCAACCTTTCTAGTGTGGTCGGTTTGACAGGGAATGCTGGTCAGGCCAACTATGCTGCTTCTAAGGCAGGTGTTATCGGCTTTACAAAATCCATTGCCCGTGAAGCCGCTAGTCGCAATGTCCGTGTCAATGCCATCGCACCAGGCTTTATCCAGTCCGATATGACAGATGTCCTGTCTGATAAGATTAAAGAAGCTATGTTGGGACAAATTCCTATGAAACGCTTTGGACTGACGGAAGAAGTAGCGGATGTAGCTGTGTTCTTGGCCAAGCAAGAGTATCTGACAGGTCAGGTCATCGCCATTGACGGCGGTTTGACCATGCAATAAGAGAGGTTTGAAAATGACAAAATTAAATCGTGTAGTAGTGACAGGCTACGGTCTGACATCTCCAATTGGAAATACGCCAGAAGAATTCTGGGATAGCTTGGTCAATGGCAAGATTGGAATCGGAAAGATTACCAAGTTTGACACTAGCCAGTATACTGTCCATAATGCAGCGGAAATCAAGGATTTTCCTTTTGACAAATACTTTGTTAAAAAAGATACCAACCGCTACGACAACTACTCCCTCTATGCTCTTTATGCGGCTCAAGAGGCAGTAGCTAATGCCAATCTTGATACAGAAGCGGTTGACAGCGACCGTTTCGGTGTTATCTTGTCAACTGGTATCGGTGGGATTTTGGAAATCGAAGAGCAGGTTGCTCGTATGAACGAAAAAGGCCCAAAACGGATTCGTCCTATGGCACTTCCGAAGGCTTTGCCAAACATGGCGGCTGGAAATATTGCTATGCAGGTCGGTGCTAATGGTGTCTGCAAGTGTGTCATCACAGCCTGTGCTTCGTCAAACGATGCCTTGGGTGAAGCCTTCCGTGAAATCAAGTTTGGCTTCCAAGATGTTATGTTGGCAGGTGGTTCAGAAGCGGCTATTACACCTTTTGCAATCGGTGGATTCCAGGCTTTGACAGCTATGTCGACGACTGAGGATCCAAGTCGTGCCTCCATTCCTTTTGACAAGGATCGCAATGGTTTTGTAATGGGAGAAGGGGCTGCGGTCTTGGTCTTGGAAAGTTTGGAACACGCAGAAGCACGTGGGGCAACCATCTTGGCTGAAATCGTCGGCTATGGAAATACCTGCGATGCCCACCACATGACCTCTCCACACCCAGAAGGTTTGGGTGCTATTAAGGCTATGAAGTTGGCCATTTCAGAAGCAGGTTTGGAGCCAGCTGATATTGACTACATCAATGCCCATGGAACTTCGACACCGGCTAATGAAAAAGGAGAAAGCCAAGCTATCGTATCTGTCTTCGGCAAGAACACGCCAGTTTCTTCTACCAAGTCCTTCACTGGTCACTTGTTGGGTGCAGCGGGTGCCGTTGAGGCGGCAGCTGTCATTGAGGCGATGCGTCATTCTCATGCGCCTAAGACAGCGGGTACGACGGAGTTGTCTGATTACATCGAGGCAGATGTCATCTACGGTCAAGGTCGTGACATGGAAATCCGCCATGCCATTTCAAATACATTTGGCTTTGGTGGGCATAATTCAGTCATTGCTTTCAAACGTTGGGAGGCCTAAGTGAATATTACAGAAATTAAGGACCTGATGAGTCAGTTTGACCAGTCAAGTTTGCGAGAATTTTCATATAGCAATGCTGGGGAAACCTTGCATTTCAGTAAAAACCAGCAGGCGACAGTGGCTCCAAGTCCAATCGTAGAAGCTCCGCTTGCTCCAGTAGCTCCTGCAAGCCCAGCCCCTGTGCCAGCAGTTGAAACCAGTGAGCCAGCTCCAGTAGAAGCCAGCTCAGCCCTTGCGGCAGAGGGGGCGGTAGTGGAAAGTCCACTTGTTGGTGTGGCCTATTTGTCACCAGCCCCAGACAAGCCAGCCTTTGTAGCAGTTGGTGATACGGTCAAAAAGGGGCAGACCCTCATGATTATCGAAGCCATGAAGGTCATGAATGAAGTGCCTGCTGATCGTGATGGTGTGGTCACAGAGATTTTGGTGGCCAACCAGGATGTTGTAGAATTTGGACAAGGATTGGTACGCATCAAATGATTGATATTTTGAAAATTAAAGAGGCTCTTCCTCATCGCTACCCTATGCTCCTGGTCGATCGTGTCCTTGAAGTATCAGAAGATGAGATTGTCGCCCTTAAAAATGTGACCATTAACGAGCCCTTCTTCAACGGGCATTTTCCAGACTATCCTGTTATGCCAGGAGTTCTCATCATGGAGGCTTTGGCTCAAACCGCAGGTGTCTTGGAATTGTCCAAGGAAGAAAACAAGGGTAAGCTGGTCTTTTATGCCGGCATGGATAAGGTTAAATTTAAGAAGAAAGTTGTACCTGGTGACCAGTTGATCATGACAGCTAAATTTGTCAAACGCCGTGGAACCATTGCGGTTGTTGAAGCAAAGGCAGAGGTGGACGGAAAACTGGCTGCGTCGGGGGTGTTGACTTTTGCTATTGGAAACTAAATCAGTTCTCCATTTTATCTTTTATTGCGTCGTTAACTCGTTTTGCCGTACCCAAGTACTGTCTACAATTATTGATACGAATTTTATTCGTCTAATTTCCAACCTCCAAAGCTTTCCCAAACCTTTGGAGCAAGCACTAAAAGTAAAATGAAGAACTGCTATTGAAAACCATTATTTAATATTCTCACCTTGAGATTGTTATAACAATTATTCTATGTTAAAAAGGAGATAGGATTCATCATGTTTGATAAGATTTTGATTGCCAATCGTGGTGAGATTGCGGTGCGGATCATTCGTGCGGCCAGAGAGCTAGGAATTGCGACGGTGGCTGTCTATTCAGAAGCGGACAAGGAAGCTCTCCACACCATGTTGGCAGATGAGGCTGTCTGTATCGGCCCGGCCCGTTCGACAGACTCCTATCTCAATATGCAGGCGGTCATCTCGGCGGCTGTTGTGACAGGTGCCCAGGCCATTCATCCTGGCTTTGGATTTTTGAGTGAAAACTCTAAATTCGCCACCCTCTGTGAAGAGGTCGGTATCAAATTTATCGGCCCTTCTGGGACAGTCATGGATACCATGGGCGATAAAATAAATGCACGGGCAGAGATGATGAAGGCCCAAGTACCTGTCATTCCTGGGTCAGACGGAGAAGTTTTGACCAGCCAAGAAGCTCTTGAGATCGCTGAGAAGATTGGCTACCCTGTCATGCTCAAGGCATCGGCAGGTGGTGGTGGCAAGGGGATTCGTAAGGTTGAAAAAGCCGAAGACCTAGTACCAGCCTTCGAATCAGCTTCCAGCGAAGCCAAGGCAGCTTTTGGCAACGGAGCTATGTATATGGAGCGTGTTGTCTATCCAGCCCGGCATATCGAGGTGCAGATTTTAGCGGACCAACACGGCCATGTTATTCATCTGGGAGAACGGGATTGTTCCCTTCAACGCAACAACCAGAAGGTCTTAGAAGAGGCACCATCCATCGCCATTGGTCAGACCATGCGGGACCGTATCGGTCAAGCTGCAGTTCGTGCAGCCCAATCAGTTGGCTATGAAAATGCAGGAACCATTGAGTTTCTCTTGGATGAAGTCAAGGGTGAATTTTACTTCATGGAAATGAATACACGGGTGCAGGTAGAACATCCTGTTACCGAATTTGTTACCGGTGTGGATATTGTCAAGGAGCAAATCAAGATCGCGGCTGGGCAGGAACTCAGTGTCTGCCAAGAAGATGTGAAGATTACAGGTCATGCTATTGAATGCCGCATCAATGCTGAAAATCCAGCCTTTAACTTTGCTCCAAGTCCAGGTAAGATTTCCAATCTCTACCTGCCAAGCGGAGGAGTCGGTCTGCGTGTAGACTCAGCTGTTTACCCAGGCTATACCATTCCGCCTTACTATGATTCCATGATTGCCAAGGTCATCGTGCATGGGGAAAATCGTTTTGAAGCCCTGATGAAGATGCAGCGAGCCCTCTACGAATTGGAAATTGATGGAGTGGTGACCAATACAGACTTCCAGCTGGACTTGATTTCCGACAAGCGAGTGGTGGCAGGTGACTACGATACTGCCTATCTCATGGAAGAATTTTTACCCCGCTATCAGGAAGAATTAAAAAAGTAAACTAGGAGAATGCTATGGCTTTGTTTCGCAAAAAGGACAAATATATCCGCATCAATCCCAATCGTTCGCGGATAGAGTCAGCACCTCAAGCAAAGCCAGAGGTGCCAGATGAACTCTTTTCCAAATGTCCAGCTTGTAAGGTCATCCTCTACAAGAAGGATTTGGGATTAGAGAAAACCTGTCAACACTGTTCCTATAATTTTCGGATTACAGCCCAGGAACGCCTGGATTTGACAGTCGATGACGGCTCGTTTGAGGAATTGTTTACAGGGATTGAAACCAAAAATCCCTTGGACTTTCCAAATTATCTCGAAAAACTGGCAGCCACCCGTCAAAAAACAGGCTTGGATGAAGCTGTTTTGACAGGCAAGGCTATAATCGGCGGACAGCCAGTTGCCCTTGGCATCATGGATTCGCATTTTATCATGGCCTCTATGGGAACGGTAGTTGGTGAGAAAATTACCCGCCTCTTTGAGTTGGCTACTGAAGAGAAACTGCCAGTCGTCCTCTTTACCGCATCTGGTGGTGCTCGTATGCAGGAAGGCATCATGAGCCTGATGCAAATGGCTAAGATTTCGGCAGCTGTAAAACGCCATTCTAACGCTGGCCTCTTTTACCTGACGGTCTTGACAGACCCGACAACAGGAGGTGTGACGGCTAGTTTTGCTATGGAAGGCGATATTATCCTGGCTGAGCCACAGACTTTGGTTGGCTTTGCAGGCCGACGGGTGATTGAGTCAACTGTACGTGAAAATCTACCAGATAATTTCCAGAAGGCTGAATTTTTACAAGAACACGGCTTTGTCGATGCTATTGTCAAACGCCAGGACTTGCCAGCGACCATTAGTCGCTTGTTGAGAATGCATGGAGGTGTCAGATGACCAGTGATGTAGCACGTATGATCCGTTTGGCACGTGACCAGGCTCGCCTGACGACCTTGGACTATGCCACACAGCTCTTTGATGATTTTATCGAATTGCATGGCGATCGCAATTTCCGTGATGACGGTGCTGTAGTGGGTGGCATCGGCTTTCTAGCAGGTCAGCCAGTGACAGTTATCGGTATCCAAAAAGGGAAGAACCTCCAGGACAACCTCAAACGCAACTTCGGTCAGCCCCACCCAGAAGGCTACCGCAAAGCCCTTCGTCTCATGAAGCAGGCGGAGAAGTTTGGTCGTCCAGTTGTCACCTTTATCAATACCGCTGGAGCCTATCCCGGTGTCGGTGCTGAGGAGCGAGGACAGGGTGAGGCCATTGCCCGCAACCTCATGGAGATGAGCGACCTCAAGGTGCCCATTATCGCTATTATCATCGGAGAGGGGGGCTCTGGTGGAGCACTTGCCCTGGCAGTCGCAGACCAGGTCTGGATGCTGGAAAACTCCATGTACGCCGTCCTCAGCCCTGAAGGGTTCGCGTCTATCCTCTGGAAAGACGGCAGTCGGGCCATGGAGGCGGCAGAACTCATGAAGATCACGTCATATGAGTTGGAGAAGCTCCAAGTGGTCGATAAAGTTATTTTGGAAAATGGCAGAGCGACCAAGAAAGTCTTGGCTGACATCAAGGAAAACCTAGTCAGCCAGTTGGCTTCCTTACAAGCCTTGCCACTTGACCAACTACTTGAAAACCGCTATCAACGCTTTAGAAAATACTAGGAAGACCTAGTATTTTTTTGCTAGATTTGATACAATGGATAAAACAGTTTCCAGGAGGTTTTCCATGCTGGTAAAAGCAGATTTATCAAACGCAGTAGAATTGCTACCCATTCAGCACCGAGCCTTTTCAGCCCTCTAAGAAACCTATCAGGACCAGTACAACCTTGCCATTGAAACCATGGACTACTTCCAATCACGCATTGCACGACCAAATTGCACCTACTACAAGATTATCGAGGAAGAGCATACAGTCGGCTTAGTACGGACAACGGTCGCTGAAGACGCTGAACAGGGCTGGCTAGGTCTGATCGGCATTAATCCAGTCCACAGAGGAAAAGGCTATGGTCACAAGGCCATCAAAACAGAGCCTGAACAGGAAGGTATGGACATGGTCTATATGGAGAAGTGGAAAGGAGATTCAGATGCTTGAACAGTGTCGCAGATACCTGGATTATCAAGGGGTTCATTATTGCAAGCCTGAAAAAGCAGGAGCTTTGGCAGGCGATATGATAGCCTTAAGAAATGTAGCACAGGCAGCACGCAAGGAGTTTCAGACATTAAGTTTAGTCTTAGCTGAGCACGTCAGTCCCTTTGTGCCTGAGAGGGTCAGTCAATGGATGAATCAAGCCCAAATTTGCAGACCACATTTTTGGACCTATTACCGTTTGCCCTCTGCCAGTCTAACGGACTCAGCTCTAGCTATTCGTCTGTATGGTAAGGGAGTTGAGGCAGGGATTTCAGTAGAAGTCAGTTTTATTGAGCGAAAGAAAGTGGAGACCTCTCTGCTTCAGCAAAATCGCGTTCTGAACTGCTCGATTGCGGCACCGCTTTATTATTGGGTGCAAGAGGGACAGGTATTTTATCGCCTGGATGGAACGGAGGAGAATAGACAGAGCCTATTACAAGCCGTTGAAGCAGGACGGATTCGTAAAGTATTGGTCAAGTATGATGTACCGTTTAGAACCGTTGCCTCCGAGGAGGAACTGCTGGAACGCTTGATTCAGGGTTTTTCTCTACTAGAACCCTACTTGAAGATGACACACCCCGCTGGATAATCAGTGGGGTGATGGCAACAAACATCGTAAGGGTATTTGTTTTTTTAGTGTATATTGACAAATTCATTGAATTTTTGTAAAATTGCATTACAACAACAGAACAGATTGATTGACATTGCGTGAAATCCTATAATAGATTGAAGGCACTCTATATGATGGAGCGGAAGAGGAGAAGAGTATGGAGAAACTGAGTCAAGGTTTGGAATGGATTGGTCGGAAGATTTGGGTTTTGCTGCGAGTTTTTATATTTTTGGTATTTTGTGTGATTCCAGATATGATTTTGGAAGAGTCCAAGTCACAAACTGCCTTGGTAATGGCTGGACTGGTGACACTGGGTCTTCTGGTCTTCTTCTGGTGGCGGGCTGAGAAAAATAATCTACCTATCTGGGACAAAAACGTTCTTTCTTGGGACGGTCTGGCAATAGTCATACTAGCCTTTGCTACCATGCAACTGACAGACATGCTTGGTTTCTATTTGTTGGAATTGCAGGGGGCTACGACGACAGCTAACGACGCCTTCATTATCGAATCTTTGAAGGGAGTTCCTTTTGGGCTGGCACTCTTGACAACAGCATTTTTGCCAGCAATTGCAGAAGAGGTTATATTGCGGGGTTATTTCTTTAAGAAATTGTTTGGGTCGCAAGCAGTTGTTGGAATCATTGTTTCAAGCTTGCTTTTCGGAGCCCTTCATGGACCGACCGATCTTGCCTCTTGGCTGATTTATGGGGGAGGTGGCCTCATCTTTTGTATCCTCTATCATAAGACAGGCTACTTGATTTATCCTATTGCTGTTCATTTTATCAACAATGCTTGGTCGGTAGTGGCACTCTACTATTTTCAATAAGCAACAGAAAAGACGATTCCAAGTGGAGTCGTCTTTTGCAATGACCAGTACAAGCCTTGTCACGATAGAGATAGGAATGTCAACAAAGTCCTGACAGTGACCGCATAATTAAATCAACATCTTGGTTTTCTAATTCACGAATGATATGAAGATAGGTTTTCTGGGTCGTTGTTATGCTTGCATGACCAAGTCGTCTAGCAACACTTGCGATAGAAACCCCGGCAAATAATAAAATAGATGCATGGGTGTGTCGCAGGGCATGAATGGTGATGACAGGAAGGTTTGCACTTAGGCAACGCTTTTCAAGAATGGTATTGATGGTAGAGTTGTATATCCGCTCTTTCTTCACGAAAAGTAGGTCATCAGGTTGGGTGTGCTTCAATAAGTTGGCGAATTGGGTGCTGGTTTGCCAGTCGAGTTGGATTTTTCGAATTGAAGATTTATTTTTTGTAGGTAAAAATCCGCCATCTCCTTTATAATTCCATGTTTTATCAATGGTCAATAGCTGTCGGTGAAAATCAAAATCTTGAGTAGTGAGAGCAAGGGCTTCGGAGAATCGAATACCTGTTTTAGCAATCAATAAGATGAGCCAATCCCAATTCAGCTCCTCTCCGAGACGTAATTCTTGTATCAACTGATGAAGTTCAAATTGGTTGAGGTATTTTGTCTTTTTCTTTCGAGGAAGTCTTCCTTTGATAATCACCTTACGTGTCGGATCTCGTTCAATAATTCCTTCATCTACAGCATCTAAAATAGCTCCTTTCAACTGGTGATGAAAATCCATGGTTGTCTGTCGTTCATGTGTTTTAGCATAGCTGTTAATCAATTCTTGGTAACGAACCCGATTCAAATCTTCCAACAACAGACTAGGAGCTAGCCTGATAAGCCACTGCAATGTCATTCTATATTTCTTGAGAGTGACTTCTCGAATGGCTCCTTCCTTGTAAATCCGTAGCCAATTTGCATAATAGTGATGGAAAAGCAGTTTTTCTTTTGATAAGTTCATAGCAGAAGCTCCTTTTTTAATTTTTATAAATTACATAATTTATTGACATATTTCTGAGAAGATGCTATATTTAGTTTAACAAAAAATGTAATTATGAAAAATTTCAAGGAAAGGAAAATTATGAAACTAGAAGAATTAGCTCACTTTACGGGAGGTAGTTTACAGGTTCGCTTGGATACTACCAGCTGGGAAGATGCTAGAGACTATATCCTTTACAATCAGCAACATCATCAATTGGATGGTTATGAGGTGATAGAAGAAGTGATAGATAGTCGGACCGTGACGACAGATAGAGAAGTGACCTTGCTAGAGGAGGGAGACTTACTCTTTAGTTTACTATCGGGGAAGGCTGTTTTAGTGAGAGCAGAGCACGCAGGCTTACTCTATACACAAAACTATATCAAAATTGAGCCCAATGCAAAGCTGGATAAGGTCTTCTTGTTGTATCTGATCAATGAATCCTCGGCTATTAGACGGCAGTTTTACCAAAGCTTACAGGGGAGTGAGGTAATGAAATATACAGTCAAGCAACTGAAAAGTTTACAGCTAGGCTCCTTGCCTCCTTTAGATAGTCAGCAGAAACTAGGAAAGATTTATTTAGATGGATTAGCCTTACGGCAGAAGCGGCAAGCTTATGCGCAAGGAGATTTTTTACGACTAACATATTTGTTAAAGGAGGTTTACGCACATGAATGAATTAGCATTTGAAACAGAATTGATTCAATATATTACGACAGGGACTATTACACAACCGGAGCACCTAGAAGGTCTAGAATGGTCTGTTAGTGATTCTTCGACCCTGTATGCAGTCAAATCTAAACTGTGGACTTATGAGCCGGGTATCAAGACAACGGAGCAATTATGGGAAAATTTTCGTAATATTCTCTGGCAACACAACCAACATCGATTGGACAAACCCTTGAGCGATACCGAGTTTGCTCAGGTCAAGCAGATTATTTCAGATCTGAAGACACCTTATGAGGCTGGTCAGTTTTTATATGGGATTAGCGGTGTTTCCGAATTGGAAATTACGCTTGATGATGGACGGCATACATTTTTGACAGTATTCGACCAACGTAAGATAGGCGGTGGGGACACTGTCTACCAAGTGGTGAACCAAATTCGTAGGGCTCCTAAAATCCCTGGACGACGAGAATGTATATTCGATACAACCTTGCTGATTAATGGCTTACCTATTATTCAGATTGAAGAGAAAAAGGATACGGTAGATGTGGACAAGGCATTGAACCAAATGCACCAATATATCCAGGAACGGCAATATACGGATATTTTTTCTACCTTGCAGATTCTAGTCGCTATCGCCCCCAACAATGTTCGCTATATGGCCAATACCACTGCGGAGAAATTTAATAAAGACTTTGCTTTCCACTGGCAGCGTAAATCTAACGGTAGTAAGGTTCGGAATTGGAAAGAATTTGCGGATTCCATGCTCAGCATTCCTATGGCTCATCAGATGGCGACCAACTACATGATCTTAGATGGGACACCGCAGAAACAAATGCTGAAAGTCATGCGTCCCTATCAAGTTTACGCCACTCAGGCGGTCATTGAGGGGATAAAAAAAGTCGATTTTGAACTAGGCTGTAACAAGGTTGGCTACATCTGGCATACTACAGGCTCAGGGAAAACGATCACTAGTTTTAAAACAGCTTGGCTGGCAAGTCGAATGCCCAAGGTAGACAAGGTTGTCTTTCTAGTGGATCGTATCGCTTTGACCAATCAGACCAAGGATGATTATCTGTCTTATGATCCAGAAGCTGGGGAAAATAGTTTTGGCAGTATTCGAGAAACTCAAAATACCACAGCCTTGGCGCGGCAGTTGACTAGTAAGGATAGTGGGATTATCGTTACTTCTGTGCAAAAATTGGATACACTGGTGAAGAGAAAATCTTTCAAATCACCAGATAAGCATATCGTGTTTATCGTTGACGAAGCTCACCGCTCAACTGGTGGAGATAGTTTCGCAGGGATTCAAAAGGCTTTTAAGAAAGCGGCTTGGATTGGCTATACAGGAACACCCAACTTAGATGATACAGGTGCTAGTCTGCGGACGCAAGATATTTTTGGCCCTCTGCTTCATGCCTACACTATTAAAAATGCCATTAGTGACCGCAATGTACTAGGGTTTAAGGTGGATTTTGAGACAACCATCGATCAGGAAAAACTAAAAACAACTTACTTGCCAGATTTTTATCGGCAAAAATACCCGAAGTGGACAAGTGCACAGATTGAAGAAAAGATTGCCAATCTAAGTCCAGATGATATGGATGATGCGGTGACTTCTAGCGTCTATGATGAAAATCCAGAGCATGTTCGATTGGTAGTCGAAGATGTCTTCAAACACTGGGCAAATCGCTCTGGCAATGGCCGTTACAATGCCTTGTTCACCACCCACGTAGGTGGAGGCAGGGCCTCCACACCCATGGCTATGATGTATTTCCGAGAGTTTCAACGAATCAATCAACTGCATCGAGAGCAAGGAGGTCTGGTCTTGAAGGTGGGAGTGACCTTTGCCTTGAATACTCAAAATAATGATAGCATGGTCGAGTCAAATACTGGTTTGCTTGAAGCTATTACGATCTATAACACAGAATTTGGGACGTCCTTTGGCTTGTCAGATGTTGCTGCTTATACAGAGGACCTGGTTAGTCGCCTTAATAGAACAGCCAAGGACAAGAACTACTTAGATTTGGTGATTGTCGTGGATCAGTTATTGACAGGTTTCAATGCTCCTGAGCTCAATACTCTTTATGTTGACCGAACCCTTAAAGGAGCCAGTCTTATTCAGGCCTATTCTCGTACCAATCGTGTGGAGGATATGGATAAAAAACCTTTTGGACGGGTGGTCAATTACCGCTGGCCAGCTCATAATGAGAAATTGATGAATCAGGCCTTGGCCATCTATGCAGATGATAGTGCTGCCAATTTATCAGATGCGGAACAAAAAAATAACAATGAAAAAAATGGACTGGTGGCAAAGCCTTTCAAGAAAGTATTTGCTGAAGTCAAACATACGGTCGACCAATTGAGAGAGTTGACGGGTGATTTCAATGATATTCCGAAGTCTGAGAAAAAGCGTGAGGCTATGTTGGAATTGCTCCGTGCTTACAATCAAGGACTGTCTAAGCTGAAACAGTATCAGCCAGAGGAGGTTGATGGGGTGATTGAAGGATTTGATTACAATCAGCCGGACCGCTTTATTGAAAGTTTGGGAATGTCTGTAGAGGAAGAAAAACGTTTGACGACAGTCTTAGCCAACGAATTGAAACGAACCTTGGCGAAAGAGCAAAAAGTTAGCATTCACCAAATTGAACTCAAGATGACTCACATCAAGGAAGTGACAATTGACTACGATAAATTGACCGAACTGGTTGAGCTCTTGCTGAATCAGGTTCACGAAGAGAAGATGGTAGAAGCCGCAGCTACCAGGGATGAATTGGATAGATTTGCAAGCGGTTTGGAAGACCTCAACTATGCTGATCAGATCCGTCAAACAGGGGATGCAATCTATCGAGGTGATTTTCCGACACAAGATATGAACTTTGCTTATCCAGTCAAGGGGATTGATAGTCAGAAGATTATCCAAGAAGCTTCGCATGTTTACATTGACAAGAAGCTCTTTGCTTTCCGAATCCAATGGGGCTTGACGGAACATATCCGCAACCAAGAACTACGAGAGTTGTTGGCGAGACATCGATATGGTCAGAATGACTTGGATGATACCGGACACTTACGTACCTTGATAAAAGAAGCTAGTCGCGATTACCAGACCTGGGCAGAAGGTGATGCTGTTAAAGGCTTGAGCAAGATTCAGTACCGCAATCAGTTGAGACAAGCACTATATGATTTGGCCGACGACTTGGTTGGTCAATAGGTTGCGATTTTGCTGGATGATAGCGTATAATAGAATGGAAATCGTCCGAAAAATTGCAAAAATAACTTTCAAAAATAAAACAAAAAGAAAGTAGAAAAGGAGGGACTATGACAAAAGAAAAATCAACTGTACCACGATTGCGCTTCCCCGGATTCACGGACGCTTGGAAACAGCGTAAGTTGGGGGAAGTGGCGGACTTTTCCATAAAAACAAACTCACTTTCTAGAGATAAGTTATCATCGTATTTTTATGAAGTTCAAAACATTCATTATGGGGATATTTTAACAAAATATGATGCTATTTTAGATGTATGTAACAAAGAACTTCCATCAATTATTGGAAGTACGATTTCAGACTTTACAGATGCTTTACTTATTGAAGGAGATATTGTTTTCGCGGATGCGGCAGAAGACTCGACTGTTGGGAAAGCTGTTGAAGTTCGAAATTTTAAGGGTAAGAATGTTGTTTCTGGTTTACATACGATAGTTGCTAGGCCGAAAGTTTCTTATGCCCCCTACTATTTAGGTTATCTAATTAATTCAACTGCATACCATAATCAAATTTTACCTTTAATGCAGGGGACAAAAGTGAGCTCAATTAGTAAGGCTAATTTAAAATCCACGATAGTAGTGTTCCCCACCCTCCCCGAACAAGAAGCCATCGGTAACTTCTTCTCCGACCTAAATCGGCTTATTACTCTTCATCAGCGTAAATTAGATGATGTTAAAGAATTGAAGAAGGCTTTGTTACAGAAAATGTTTCCGAAAGGGAATGGAAACGATTTTCCTGAGCTAAGATTCCCAAAATTTACGGACGCTTGGAAACAGCGTAAGTTGGGGGAGGTGACGGTGGTAGTGATGGGACAATCTCCAGATTCAAAAAACTATACTAATAATCCTTTAGACAATATTTTAGTTCAAGGAAATGCCGATTTAAAAAATGGGAATGTTGAACCAAGAGTTTGGACAACGCAAATTACAAAGATTGCAGAAAAAGGAGACATCATTGTATCGGTCAGAGCCCCTGTTGGAGATGTTGCCAAAACTAGATATAAGGTTGTTCTTGGGCGTGGAGTTGCAGGTATTAAGGGAAATGATTTTATCTATCAGACTTTAATAAGAATGAAGCAGTTTGGTTATTGGATGAAGTTGAGTACTGGTTCCACCTTTGAATCAATAAATTCTGGTGATATTAAAAGTTCATTGATTCCTCTCCCCTCCCTCCCCGAACAAGAAGCCATCGGCAGCTTCTTCTCCGACCTAGATCAGCTTATTACTCTTCATCAGCGTCAGTTGGATCATCTGAAACTGTTGAAAAAAGCCTTGTTACAGCAGATGTTTATATAGAAAGAGGTCAGTATGACATATTCGCAGGATTATTTAGATGACCTTCTGGTACGAATGGCCTATCATTCCAGCGGGATTGAGGGGAATACCATTTCTCTGCCTGAGACGGTTTCGATTATTTTGGAAAGCACGCTACCTGGCAAGCACAAGAGTATCCGTGAATTTTACGAGATTGAAAATCACAAACAAGCCTTCCAAGCTCTGCTATTTGCCTTAGATAATGGGGAAGAGCTGAGTTTGGGGCTGGTTAAGGATATTCATGCCTTGTTGATGGACCGCCTTCAGCATGATCGGGGGCAGTTTAAGTCAGTGCAAAACGCTATTATTGGTGCGACCTTCAAGACTGCATCGCCAGAGGAAACACCTTTTCTCATGCAACAGTGGGTGGACAATGCCAACTATCGCTTGGGGTTGCCTTTGGAAATAGCAGAGCTGTTAGAGGTGCTGGCAGATGTGCATATTCAGTTCGAGCGTATTCACCCATTTAGTGATGGGAACGGCCGGACAGGACGGCTGATTTTGATGTTCCAAAGTATGCTCAAGTTGGGAGCGCCTGTACTGATTAGTAAGGAAGATCGAGCTCTTTATATGGAGATGTTAGCGGAACAAGATGTGACTGGATTATCCCAATTACTCAAACGCTCCTTGGAGTTTGAACAAGAACGAAAAAACCAGTTTTAAGTCGAGTTTTCAGAAAGCGACTTTCAATCGGAACTATTATTTTTGCCTGAAAATACAATGAAAGCCCTACTTTCACAACTACTTGGAAACAGCGTAAGTTGGGGGAGGTTGCGATTTCGTTTGACTATGGTTTAAATTCGGCAGCAACTGAGTATGATGGTGAAAATAAATATTTAAGAATTACTGATATAGATGATGATAGCAGAGAGTTCAATATTAGTAACTTAACTTCTCCCGAAATAAACCTATTTGGTCTTGATGAATACAGATTAAGTATTGGAGATATTCTATTTGCACGAACAGGGGCCAGTGTCGGCAAAAGCTATATTTATAGAAGTGTAGATGGAAAAGTTTATTTTGCAGGGTTCTTGATTAGAGTAAAAATCAAAGATACTTTTAATCCTGATTTTGTTTTTCAAAATACCCTTACTTCAAATTATGAGAGATTTATAAGTATCATGTCTATGCGTTCAGGACAACCTGGGGTCAATGCGCAGGAATACTCAAATTATGAAATCATGTTCCCTACCCTCTCCGAACAAGAAGCCATCGGCAGCTTCTTCTCCGACCTAGATCAGCTTATTACTCTTCATCAGCGAAAATGAGATTTTGAGTAAAAAATGAAACAACATGAAAGGATTACAAAAACATGTCAAAAACTATTCAAGCCATTACCAATCAAATTTGGTCTATGGCTAATGAATTGCGAGGAAACATGGATGCTTCGGAATATAAGAACTATATCCTAGCCTTCATGTTTTATCGCTACCTATCTGAGCATCAAGAGCGTTTCTTGGTGGAAGATGAAATTATCAGTCCTGCTCCAGGGGAAACTGTTCAGGATGCCTATGCGCGAGAAGCAGTTGGGAATGACTTGGTAGAGCATTTGGAAAATACAGCTTCTCACCTTGGGTATGCCATCGAGCCTGAAGATACATGGGCAAGACTGGTAGCCAAAATTGATAACAGTGAGATTGTAGCGAGTGATTACCAGACGATTTTCGATCATTTTAATGCCAATGTAGAACTCAATCAGGATGCTATGGAAGATTTCAGAGGCGTCTTTAATGACATCAATCTAGGGGACTCTCGTTTGGGCAATTCAACAGTTGCGCGTGCAAAATCCTTGAACAGTATTGTGAAGCTGATTGACAGCATTGAGTATAAAAATGACGAAGGAAAGGATATTCTGGGAGAAATCTACGAGTACCTTATTGGACAGTTTGCTGCTTCGGCAGGTAAAAAAGGTGGAGAATTTTATACCCCGCATCAAGTGAGTAAGATTTTAGCCAAGATTGTTACTTTAGGTTTGGAAAAATCAGATACTAGCTTCTCTGTTTACGATCCAACCATGGGTTCAGGGTCCTTGCTACTAACAGTGCGTAATGAACTACCTCAGGGCCAGCATATCAAATTCTATGGCCAAGAAATGAACACAACTACTTATAACTTGGCGCGGATGAACCTGATGATGCATCAGGTCGGCTACAGCAATATGATTTTGAATAATGCTGATACCTTAGAAAGTGACTGGCCGGACGGGGTGGATGAACTTGGAATCGATCAGCCACGTAGTTTTGATGCGGTCGTCGCAAACCCACCCTACTCTGCTAAATGGGACAATCGTGAGTCCAAATTGAAGGATCCACGGTTTATGGAATACGGTAAGTTAGCACCAGCCTCTAAAGCGGACTTTGCTTTTATCTTACACAGTCTTTATCATTTAAATAATACAGGGACCATGGCCATTGTTTTACCACACGGAGTGCTCTTTAGGGGAGCAGCAGAAGGTCATATTCGCAAACTGATTATTGAGAAAAATTACCTGGATGCAGTTATTGGCTTGCCAGCTAACCTGTTTTATGGCACAGGTATTCCAACCACTATTCTGGTCTTCAAAAAAAATCGTCAGACCAAGGATGTATTCTTTATCGATGCGAGCAAGGAGTTTGAAAAAGGGAAGAACCAGAATCACCTTTCCGATGATATGGTAGAAAAAATTGTAGAGACCTATCATAATCGTCAGTCTGTTGACAAATATGCTCATTTGGCATCAATAGAAGAAATTGTAGAAAACGACTACAATCTAAATATTCCTCGTTACGTTGATACTTTTGAGGAAGAGGAAGAAATCGATCTCGGGCAAGTAACGCAGCAACTAGAACAAGATAGACTAGAGATTCGGGCTCTAGAAGATAAGATTCGTCAACAATTAAAGACTTTGGGAGTAGATTTTTAGATAAATGAAAAGAGCGAGTAGGAATTCTACTCGCTTTTTGAATATCCACAATTGCAATACAAATCAGAAATTAGCTTACCATTCTGCTGCCGGTTTTTATATAGTCGAATGAATTAGCTTTCAGACAAGGAACTGAGGTGCAGGCAGTACTAGAGTAGAGCAATTCGAAAGTTGCAATGTTTCAAAGCTAATTCAAATGTCTATAGTTTTTTCCGAAACAAAAAAACGCATAAAATTATGTAGTTAAAACTTGCTTTTATGCGTTTTGTTATATCCATTTGTTCTTTGTTAGCTTTAGTTGAGTTCAGACTTGTCTGGTAAAAGTATGGCCAGAATGATATAGGCAGTTAGAAAGGGGAGGTTGGTGACAATGGCCAAGATAATGACCACCAAACGAACATTTTCTAATTTCCAACCGTAGTTCTCATATAGGTCAAAGTAGTCATAAAGACCTGCGATAACGCCAGCCAGTTCACCACGACTTTTGTCCTTATACCATTTCTTGTTCATCTTCCTTACTCCTAAGGTTTAATCACTTCTACCCCACCCATGTATGGACGGAGAACTTCTGGAATGGTCACTGATCCGTCTTCATTTTGGTAGTTTTCAAGGATTGCCGCCACTGTACGACCAACTGCTAGGCCAGAACCGTTAAGGGTGTGGAGCAATTTGACCTTACCGTCAACAGCATCGCGGTAGCGGATTTGGGCACGACGAGCTTGGAAATCCTCGGTATTTGAACAGCTTGAAATTTCACGGTAGGCATTTTGGGCAGGAATCCAGACTTCCAAGTCATAGGTTTTGGCAGCTGAGAAGCCCATGTCCCCTGTACAGAGGGCTAACACGCGGTATGGCAAGCCTAATTTTTGAAGGATATTTTCTGCATTTGCCGTCATTTTTTCCAATTCATCATAAGACTGTTCTGGTGTGGCAAATTTGACCATTTCAACCTTGTGGAATTGGTGGAGGCGGATAAGACCACGGGTGTCACGACCAGCAGAACCAGCTTCAGAACGGAAAGATGGGCTCATTGCTGTGAAGTAGATTGGCAGGTTTTTTTCTTCCAGAATCTCGTTACGGTAGTAGTTGGTCAATGGCACTTCCGCAGTTGGGATGAGGACGAAGTTGGTATCCGCCAACTCGAAAGTATCTTCCTTGAACTTAGGATATTGACCAGTACCAAACATAGAGTCGTGGTTGACCATGTAAGGTGTGATGATTTCCTGGTAGCCTTCTGCGATATGCTCGTCCAACATGAAGTTGTAGAGGGCACGCTCCAAGCGAGCACCCAAGTTTTTGTAGAAGAGGAAGCGGGCACCTGTTACTTTTGCCCCACGTTCCCAGTCCAGAATATCTAGGTCTTCACCCAAGTCCCAGTGTGCTTTTGGCTCGAAAGTGAATTCACGAGGTGTTCCCCAACGGCGAACCTCCACGTTTTCTTCTTCATCTGCACCAACAGGAACAGAGTCATGTGGCGTATTTGGAAGTACAGTGAGAATAGCGTTCAATTTTTCATCGATTTCCAAGAGTTGAGCGTCCAAATTTTTCACGTCCGCAGACAATTTTTGCATAGCCGCAATCTTGTCATCAGCATTTTCCTTGTTGCGTTTCGCTTGGGCAATCTCCGCAGAAACGGTGTTGCGCTCTGCTTTTAATTCTTCTACAGTAACCAAGATTTCACGGCGTTTTGCATCCAATTCCTTGATGTTTGCCAAGGTTTCAGCAGCCACACCACGAGTAGCTAATTTGGCAGCCACTCCGTCAAAATCTGTACGAATACGTTTGATATCTAGCATAGATGTCTCCTTTAGAATAAAAAACACAGAATGAGAGATGCTGGAGCGATATTTACCGCGGTTCCATCCAGCTTCACATTCTGTGCACTTTAAGTATGTCATTTTTAGCCAACGGTAGAATTTCATATCCTTTGTTTATCTGCTCACAGCGACCGCAGACTTTCTGAAAAACGCCTGATACTACTTATCCGTTTGTCTTATTATACTTGATTTTTTATTTTTTTGCAAATAGATTTGAGATTTTCTGTCCTAGAATTTGCAGGAGAGTTGGTAGTTTGACCACCTTATCATTGCCAATATGTTCACGAGCAATTTTTAGGATTTTACCAGAATCTTTAGAAGCAAAAAGGAATTTGCCGCTATCAGTATAGACTTCGAAGTGGCGACTGATTTTCTTGTTGGAAACATTGGCACCGATTTGATCGATAGATGTCCAAGGAATTTGAACATAATTTTCAACGTTGTTATCAGCATAAAATTCCAGAGCTTGATCACCTAGCAGGAACTTGCCAACCGTTCCACCTGCAAGACTGAGATAGGAAACGCCTGTTGTGGATAGTTCGACGTGTTTGTTTAATGATTGTGCCATAGTTACCTCATTTCTTGTTTAATTATACCATAAAACCCCGCATGAGCGGGGTTTCTTAATGGATTACATAATTCCAAGTAGGCGAGCTGCGATACCGAATGCGAACAAACCAACGATGATAGTGATTGGAGAAACTTTTTTCTTCAACAACCACATACATAGGAAGGTAAGAAGCAAGTGCATGAAGCCTGGGATAAGACCGTCCAAGTTTTGTTGGAAAGTAGTAACTTTAGTTGGAGTTTGTGACAAACCTTGACCAACCAATTCAAAGGCTTTTTGGATACCTTCGTAGCCTTCTGGCAATTTATCCCACTCGATGTAAGCACCTTCTGAGAGTGGAACTTCAGAAACCGTGAAGTTGAAGCCGATAGATACCCAACGTTGAGCAAGTACGGCAAGGATGAACATACCGAGGATAGAAGCCCCTTTAGTGATGTCTTGGAGGATACCACCTGACATATCTTTAGTGATTTCTTTACCTGATTTGTAACCAAACTCTTGAGTGTACCATAGGAAGCTCATACGGATAGCGTTCCAAAGACCGAAGAAGAGGATTGGGCCAAGGATGTTACCTGACACAGCAAGTGAAGCACCTAGGGCACCGAGGATAGGACGTACTGTAAACCAGAATACTGGGTCACCGATACCAGCGAGAGGTCCCATCATACCGATTTTCACACCTTGGATAGCAGCATCATCGATGTCAGCACCGTTTGCACGCTCTTCTTCAAGGGCAAGTGTTACACCGACGATAGGTGCAGCAACGTATGGGTGTGTGTTAAAGAATTCCATGTGGCGTTTAAGAGCCGCAATTTGATCTTCTTTCTTAGTGTAAAGTTTTTTGATAGCTGGAACCATTGTGTAAGCCCAACCCAAGTTTTGCATACGCTCAAAGTTCCATGATGCTTGAAGGAAGGTTGAACGCCAGCAAATCGCTTTACGATCTTTTACTGAAAGTTGAATTTTTTCTGTCATGATTGTGTTCTTCCTTTCTTCTTAGTAGTCTTCTAGGATGTCGCCGATTGGATCGTTAGAACCAGCTCCGCCACCGTTTCCACCTTTTTTAGAAAGGTTAAGGTAGATGAAGGCAAGAGATACACCGATAGCACCAAGAGCGATAAGTGTCAACTGGCTAACAGCAGCAAGAGCAAAACCGATAGCGAAGAATGGCCATACTTCACGAGTAGCCATCATGTTGATAACCATAGCGAAACCTACGGCAACAACCATACCACCACCGACGTTCATACCACCTGACAACCAAGCTGGCATAGATTCAAGAGCAGCTTGAACAGCCTCAGTTGGGATAGCAAGAAGAAGGGCAGCAGGAACAGCAATACGAAGACCTTGAAGTGAAAGAGCGATCAAGTGGTAGCGCTCAAGTGCACCGAAATCACCGCGTTCTGCAGCAGCGTCAGCACCGTGTACAAGGGCAACAGATGCAGTACGCACAAGCATTGTAAGGAAAAGACCTGCAACAGCAAGAGGGATAGCAAGACCTTGAGCAACTGAGATAGCAGTTGCTGAGAAGTCACCACCCTTAATCAAGATGATAGCGGCAGCAACAGAAGCAAGGGCAGCGTCTGGTGCAATCGCAGCACCGATGTTTGACCAGCCAAGAGCAACAAGTTGGAGAGTTCCTCCAAGCATAACACCAGCTGTTAGGTTACCGGTAACAAGACCGATGAGGGTACATGCAACGATTGGTTGATGGAATTGGAATTGGTCAAGGACACCTTCCATACCTGCAAGAAAGGCCACAAAAACGACCAAAATTGCAGAAATAATTGAAATATCTGACATAGTTATAATCCTTTCATATTTCTGATAATCACACAGTGTTAATCAGTTATTATTTAACATCTGCCTTGTTAATCAAGTCAAACAAATCTTTTGGTGAATCGTTTGGAACTTTACGGACATCGAATTTGACACCAAGTTCACGCAAGCGTTCAAAGGTTGCAACATCGTCCTTATCCATAGAAAGAACAGTGTTCACCATTGTTTTACCTGTTGAGTGAGCCATAGAACCAACGTTCAATTCCTTGATTTCTACGCCACCTTCAATTGCTTCAAGAGCTTCTTGAGGTGTTTCAAAGAGAATCAAAGCGTGTGTGTTACCGAAGCGAGGATCTTTAGAAACCTCAATCAGTTTCTTGATAGGAACAACGTTTGCTTTAACGTTTCCTGGAGCCGCTTGCTTGATCAATTGCTTACGAAGGTCGTCTTGTGCAACTGTATCTGAAGCGACGATGATACGGTCAGCCTTAGAAGCTGGAGTCCAAGCAGTAGCGACCTGACCATGCAAGAGACGAGTATCGATACGAGCTAAGTTGATTTTCAACTTACCATCACCGATAACAGTTCCTGGTGGGATTGCTCCTTTAGGTGCTTGAGCAGCACTTGCAGCTGGAGCAGCCTCAGCTGGTTGAAGTTCTTCTGGAAGAACCTTGATACCATCTTTGGCTTCCTTGATAATGTTTGCGGCAACCTTTTCAACTCCTGCAGATGCATCCATTAGACGCTCTGTGTAGGCTTGAATTAGCATTGGCAAGTTAAGTCCAGTGATGATGGCAAATTTACGGTCTGGACGTTCGCCAGCAACGCGACTTGCTTGGTTAAATGGAGAACCACTCCAAAGGTCCGCCAATACCAACACTTCATCATCAGCATCGAATGAGTCAACAGCTGCATTGAGCTTAGCATATAAATCATCTGGTCCTTCACTTGGCATAAAAGTTACAACTTGAACTTTTTCTTGTTCGCCAAAAATCATTTGACCAGACTGATGAATGCCAGCTGCAAATTCACCATGACTTGCAATAATGATTCCAATACTCATTATTGTTCCCCCTAAATTTTTTCTAGTTCCTTTGAAATGTAAAACTAATGAATGGGCTTACATTTCCTTGAACTTGTATATTATAAAACGTTTTCATGTAATTTGTCAAGCAAATTTGTGTTAAAAACAGAAAAAATTTCCGAAATTTTACATACTCTTTTCAGAAATCTGTTGCTGGCTATGCAAAACAAAAGAAAAAAACTGCAGACGCAGTTCTTTCTTATAGAAATAATTTTTCTAGTTCTTTGGCAACCCCATCTTCAACATTTGTAAATTCAGTCAAGCGGTCTGCGTGAGGACGAAGGGTATCACTACAGTTTTTCATGGCATAGCTAATGCCAGCCAGTTCCAGCATTTCGACATCATTGTGCTCATCGCCAAACGCAACTAAATCGCTAGGACTGGCCTGGAAGAGGTTTAAGACATAGCTAAGGGCGGTAGCTTTATTAACTCCTTTAGCACAAGTTTCTAGAATATTTAAGGGACCTCCCCAAGTATTGATTTCCAGTTCATCATTGAAGTAGGCCTTCATTTCCTTGGCAAGCTGATACTTATCTGTAGCACGTGTTTGCATGAGGATAGAGTGAGG
Source organism: Streptococcus sp. P25B114 (assembly GCF_053010325.1). Taxonomy (NCBI): domain Bacteria; kingdom Bacillati; phylum Bacillota; class Bacilli; order Lactobacillales; family Streptococcaceae; genus Streptococcus; species Streptococcus sp. P25B114. The sequence continues at coordinate 44,734 of NZ_JBRKNW010000013.1, forward strand.
GTCGCTGGTAATCAGCTCAGGTTTAATGAGTGTGTCTGGTGTAATTTGCTCAACTCCCATGAGGGAAGGGTCGATTTTATCTAAATGTTTTTGCGTAATGAAGAATTTATTTTTGTATTCTCCTGCGATAAAGTCTGCTTCAAACGGCTCCTCTTCTTTCAAAAAATCGAGTAGGTATTTTTTATCAATAAGAATATTCTTTTCCCAGGCCCATTTTTTTCCTGGGAGATGAATGAGAGAACCATTGAAGTTAATCATGGGCGTATCTAGCTCTAATTGGTTGTAAAATTGCTCTGCCATACGATAGGGACGACCTGTAGCAATCAAAACGGTATGTCCAGCCTCTTTTACTTTTTTAATAGTAGAAACTGTGTAATCACTTAGTTGGCTATCTTGATTTAGTAGGGTACCATCTAGGTCAATGGAAATAATTTTTTTCTTCATACCTTGTCTTATCCTTTTTGAAACTAATAAGTTCCAGTATAGCAAAATGCCTGTAGAAAAGCAAAAAGCTAATCGTTTTTAGGATGTGAAGAAAAATCAAGAGGGAATATTCGTGAAAAACGAACATTGTTTTAGAAAATAACGTTTTCATACACGAATTGCTTGAAGTATAAAAACGATTTGTATATAATAGCTATATCGTTCGTAAATAAAAGGAGAATAATTGAAAAATGGAACAGTTTTTTAAACTAAAAGAACATGGAACGACCGTTTCGACTGAAATCATGGCAGGTCTTACGACATTCTTCGCTATGTCTTATATCTTGTTTGTGAACCCTAGCATCCTCAGTGTTGCAGGCATGCCTTCTCAGGCAGTTTTCTTGGCAACCATTATCGCTAGTGCGGTTTCAACTTTGGTTATGGGTCTCTTTGCCAATGTACCTTATGCCTTGGCGCCAGGTATGGGTCTCAACGCCTTCTTTACTTATACTGTTGTTATTGGACTTGGTTTCACCTGGCAGGAAGCTTTGGCAATGGTATTCCTTTGCGGTCTCTTCAACGTCTTTATCACAGTGACCAAGGTTCGTAAGAGCATCATCAAGGCTATTCCAATTAGCTTGCAACATGCTATCGGTGGTGGTATCGGGGTTTTCGTAGCCTACCTTGGCTTCAAAAATTCAAACCTAATTACCTTCCTGACGTCAGCTTCGGATATCATCACAGTTAATGGTGTTGCTCCTGCTGATGCGACAGCTGAAACCTTCTCAAACGGGGTCTTCTCCGTGTTTGCAGGTGGTGGCGTTGTTCCAGCCATCTCAACCTTTACAGATCCAAGCGTTCTCTTGACTGTTTTTGGTCTTCTCTTGACTGCTGTCTTGGTCATTAAAAATGTTCGCGGTGCGATTTTGATTGGTATCATTGCTACGACTCTTGCGGGGATTCCAGCTGGTGTGGTTGATATTTCTGCTATTGATTTTGCCAACAATAATATTGGTTCTGCCTTTGCTGAGCTTGGCACAACCTTCCTAGCAGCCTTTGATGGCATGGCTTCACTCTTTGCGGACTCTAGCCGTTTGCCACTAGTATTGATGACCATTTTTGCCTTTAGCTTGTCAGATACTTTTGATACCTTGGGAACCTTCATCGGTACTGGCCGTAAGACAGGCATCTTCTCTGAGGAAGATGAGAAGGCGCTTGAAAATAGTACAGGCTTTAACTCTAAAATGGACCGTGCTCTCTTTGCAGATGCTATTGGTACGTCAATTGGTGCGATTTTTGGTACGTCAAATACGACAACTTACGTGGAGTCTGCGGCTGGTATTTCTGCAGGCGGACGTACTGGTTTGACAGCTGTGACAACTGCAGTTCTCTTCCTATTGTCTATCCTCATTTTGCCATTCGTTGGTATCGTGCCAGCAGCGGCAACTTCACCAGCTTTGATTATCGTCGGTGTGATGATGGTATCCAGCTTCCTTGATGTGGATTGGCAAAACTTTGAAGATGCGCTTCCTGCTTTCTTCGCTGCCTTCTTCATGGCCCTTTGCTTCTCTATCTCTTACGGCATTGCGGCAGCCTTTATCTTCTATTGCTTGGTAAAAGTTTCGACTGGTAAGGCAAATGAGATTCACCCAATCCTCTGGGGTTCAACAGCACTCTTTATCTTGAACTTCATTATCTTAGCGATTATCTAAAGCAACTTTGAAACTGGGGAGACCCAGTTTTTTTGTTGGGTAGGGCCATGACAAACTAGGGGAAGCTATGCTATAATGCTAGATATGTATAGTCAAAATGAACAAGAATTACAAGCTATTGGAAGAAAACTAGGAGAATTGCTTAGGGCAGGGGACGTCCTTGTTTTATCAGGTCAGCTAGGTGCTGGGAAAACGACCTTGACCAAGGGAATTGCCCTGGGACTGAATATTGAGCAAATGATAAAAAGCCCAACCTATACCATTGTAAGAGAGTATGAGGGTCGTCTGCCACTCTATCATTTAGATGTCTATCGGATTGGTGATGATCCGGATTCCATTGATCTAGATGATTTTTTGTATGGCGATGGGGTGACCGTGATTGAATGGGGAGAGTTGTTAGATGCCGACCTCTTGGACGATGTCTTGACAGTTCGTATTGCCATCGAAAAGGACGGTCGGAGGTTGGAGTTTAATGCGTCAGGACCGCGTAGTGCCCAATTGAAAGAGTTGTTAGATGATTGTTGAGAAGGAAATTTATTTTCAGGAAGCAGAACCAGCTGATGTCCAATCCTTTATTGACTTTATGAACCAGGTCGCAGGTGAAACCGATTTTCTTGTCATGGATGAGACGGGGTTTAGGCTTGGTGTCCAAGATATCGAAGATATTTTTACGGCTTGCATAGAAAATCCTCGGGAGCTGCAGTTGCTGGCCAAGTTAGACGATGAAGTCATCGGAGTAGTGTCGGTCAAGTCCTCCAGTCAGTTTCGTATTAGCCATATCGGAACTATTTTTATTGCGGTTAAAAAAGCCTACTGGGGACAGGGACTGGGTTCCATCTTGCTGGAGGAAGTGATTCATTGGGCTGAGGAAATGGATTTGCTCAAGCGTTTAGAATTGACGGTTCAGGTCCGCAACCAAAGAGCAGTGGCTTTGTATGAAAAATTGGGCTTCAAGATTGAAGGGACTCTGGCAAGGGGAGCTAGAACAGATGAGGGAGATTGGCTAGATTTGTATTCTATGGCCAAGTTAATAGGTGAATAATGAAAATAGGAACTAAAATTTTATTGATGTTCTTGTCCATCCTAGCGTTGACAATCGGGGCAGGAGCAATCTATACCGCGACTTTTTTGAATTACTCGACCGGGGAGATTGCAAAGACTTTTCGCTCTATCGGTAACCGAGAAGATGAAGGGATTATCGAGGCTACTGAGCCCTTGACCATTCTTTTGATGGGGGTGGATACCGACCAGGCAACTCGGGGTCTGGACTGGGAAGAAGGGCGGAGTGACTCCATGATTTTGGTGACGGTCAATCCTCTAACTAAGAAAACGACCATGATGAGCTTGACGCGTGACATTATGGTAGAGATAGCCAATAAGAATGGTCGTTCTAGTGATAAGATTGAGAAGTTGAATCACTCCTATGCCTATGGTCAAGCGGCCATGTCCATTGCGACCATTGAGAAGATGATGGATATTACCATCAATCGCTATGTCGAAATCAATATGGATGGCCTGGTGGAGCTGGTTGATGCCATTGGTGGTATCAAGGTCAACAATACCTTGGGCTTCCCGATTACTATCGATGAGTATGAACCTGCCTACACAGCTGTCGTTCCACCTGGGGAGCAATTGGTCAATGGAGACCAGGCCTTGGTCTATGCCCGGATGCGTTACGATGATCCGGAGGGAGATATTGGTCGGCAGAAGCGGCAGCGCGAGGTTATCCAGGCCCTGGTGACCAAGCTCTTGCAATTGGATGGATTTACGCAGTATAAAAAGATTTTGAAAGCTGTCTCTAAGCACATGCGGACGGATTTTGTGATTTCAAATTCAACCATTCCTAGTCTTCTGGGCTATAAGGATGCTCTGAATCAGGTTGAATCCTACCAATTGGGTGGTGAAGGTCACACAATTGACGAGTTGTCCTACCAGATCCCGACGGCGGCCCATGTTTTGGAAATGCAAAATGTCCTCAAGGAATCCTTGGGCTTGCCAAAAGTTTCTAAAATCAAGACCAACATCAAGGTTTTGGAATATCTCTTTGGACAATCCAGTCCAATCGAGGTCATCAATGCCTATACTAATGATATCGAAGTTGAAGCCAACGGTGAAACCTACGAACCGGAAACAGCGCCAACCTACGATATTGACTATAGCCAAACAGAGACCTCTAAGTCAAGAGATTCGGAGTCCAGTCAGGTCGAAACCTCTTCTAGCTCAGCAGAAGATGGCCAGTGATAGACAATCTCGAGTTTGTACATAGAAAGAAGCCTAGGCAAAAAGTCTAGGCTTGCTTTCTTTCGTTCGTGTCAACATATCAGCGCAGTGGTTGGTCTCTCCCCAGACTATTTTTTGATACGAACAGAGTTCGCTCAATTTCCAACCTCCAAAGGTTCCCCGAACCTTTGAAGCTATGCGGTGTGGAGTTAAAGGCTCCTGTGGAGGTTTTAAGCTCGAGCCAAGAAATAGGAACGCGAGGCGGTCTGGGGATAGACCGTTTTAGGTCAACAACAAGAAATAGAGACTTGTTGACGAACTCTTCTTAGCTTTGACGAGTTCATTCCCGCTCCCAATGTTGAGAATCTTCTGTTTTGTATTTATCAGTAAATTTTTGGATTTCAGTCAGGTTGCCTGCGATACTCTGCTGGTAAACCTTTAGTTGGTACTGTAAATCCTTGCTGAGCTCCTGGACAGGCGCCTTGAATGAATTGAGCAGGGCTAACTGGTCTGTTATTTTCTGCTTATCTGCCTGGATACGTTGGACCAGTTCTTTGGTTTCTTTAGCCTCTGCAGCGATTTCCTTGCGGTGTTTTACAGCCTGGTAGGCCAAATGAGCAGCTCCGACGGCTAGCAGTAGGTGGCGAAGTTTCATGATTATTCTCCTATGTAGAGGTCTTGGGCTAGTTGGGCTAGGGCTGGGAAATCAGGTTCATTTGTTGCAAATCGGATATCCAGGCCATCTTGTCCCTCAAATCGAGGCAGTAGGTGGATATGGGTATGAAAGACCGTTTGACCAGCAACTTCCTCATTATTATTGATAATATTGAGTCCGCTTGCTCCCAGTTTGTCTTTCAAGTGGCTAGCGATAGCTGGAATGGCTGAAAATAGTTGGCTGGCTGTTTCCTGGTCCAAGTCTAAGACATTACGAAAATGTTTTTTAGGGATGACCAAGGTATGGCCTTTAGTTACCTGGGTAATGTCCAAAAAGGCAAGAATATGTTGGTCTTCATAGACCTTGGAAGAAGGGATTTCTCCTGAGACAATTTTACAAAAAATACAATCTGACATAATACAACCTCTTTCTAGGATTTTTGGTATAATAATTATATCAAATAATAGGACGAAATGTATGTTAGAAGTAAAAAATATAACAGGTGGCTATGCCAATATTCCTGTTTTACATGATGTAGATTTTAAGGTGAAGGATGGGGAGCTAGTCGGCTTGATTGGCTTGAATGGTGCCGGGAAATCGACTACTATTAAAGAAATCATTGGTCTCCTAAGCCCTTACAAGGGAGAAATTCTAATTGATGGGCAGGGTATCAACGAAGACATGGCTACCTATCGAAAAAAAATTGGCTTTATACCTGAAACGCCTAGTCTCTATGAGGAACTGACCCTGAAAGAGCATATCGAGTTAGTGATGATGGCCTATGATTTGGAAGCTGAATCTGCCTGGGCGCGTGTTCAAGAACTATTGGCTATTTTTAGGCTGAAAGACCGTTTGGACTGGTTCCCTGTGAATTTTTCAAAAGGCATGAAACAAAAGGTCATGATTATTTGCGCCCTTATGGTTGAGCCGAGTTTGCTGATTGTCGATGAACCTTTCTTGGGTCTGGATCCGATTGCGATTGCGGATTTAATTAACTTGCTCAATCAAGCAAAGGCTCAGGGAAGCTCCATTTTGATGTCCACCCATGTTCTCGATTCCGCTGAAAAAATGTGTGATCGGTTCGTTATTCTACATAAGGGTCGGGTCAAGGCTACGGGCAATCTGACTGACCTACGCCAGGAATTTGCCATGCAGGATGCTAGCCTTAACGAGATTTATCTTAGCTTGACCCAAGAAGGAGGGCAGGGATGAAGGCGCTCTTTGGTCAACGAAAAAATCTATTTTTAAGGCAGTGTGCAACCTATCTTCGTTATGTACTGAATGACCACTTTGTTTTGGTTGTTTTGGTACTTTTTGGCTTTCTGGCGCTACAGTATCGGCAGTTGCTAGAAAACCTGCCCAGTCAGTCCTGGTTGCTGTACGTTATTTTGGCCCTGGTCAGCTTGCTGCTGTTCTTGGCAGGCAATGTTGCTACCTACGTAGAGGAGGCTGATAAGATATTCCTGCTATCAAAAGAAGCTGAAATGCCTGAAATCTTCTTTGCTGCCAATCGCAGGGCCTTTTTGGTATGGGCTAGCCTCCAACTTGTTGGTCAATTGATTCTACTCCCGCTCTACCTCAAATTAAAACTTCCTATTCTACTTTTTATTCCATTGATGTTCATGCTAACCATTGCCAAATATTTCTATTTTCGATGGAAACTCCTGGCCTTTATGGAAGAAGAAAGGGTGGACTGGGTCCGGGCTCTTCAATATGAGAGCAAGAGAAAAACGTCGATATTGAAATTTTTCTCCCTCTTTACCAATGTTAAGGGGCTGACTAGCTTTGTCAAACGTCGTTCCTATTTGGATTGGCTACTGGGTCATATCAAAAAAGAAACTGGCTTTACCTGGGACTATCTCTTCATGAGGGCCTTTTTGCGCAGTGGGGACTACCTTTCACTGGCTCTTAGACTGGTAATCTTATCCATTGTATTTTTTGTTACGGTGAGGGAATCCTGGCTCTCAGTAGGATTAGCCAGTTTATTTCATTATTTGCTCTTGTTCCAATTGCTCCCGCTCTATTACGCCTATGATTATCAACTGATGGCCGAGCTTTTGCCAGTCGGTCCAGACAAACGACTGATTAGCTTTAAACGAGTCCTGCGACAGATTTTGTATCTTTCCTTGATTTTGCAGTCTGTGCTAGGTCTATTGCTGCTGGAGGAAAAGCAGTATTTGCTGGTCTTTATTGGAATCGGAATTCTTTTAAATCAGCTCTACCTGGATAGTAAAGCGAAAAAATTGATTGACTAAATGGCCTAAAACTAGTAAAATAGTAAGGAATTTTTAAAGGAGGAATGGCATGCAGATTGATACCAGCGGGCTACAGTTGCAGTCTATTGCAGGAAACAGCGGAAAAGCATACAAAGGCTTGCGACCAGATGGTACGCCTGTTTTTGTCAAGTATGAAATGCCACCGATTGTCAATGCTCTGGCTCGGGAACAAATCACTCCGCCCATCTTAAGTAGCGATAGGGATTTGGGTGTGGGAGACCGAGCTGTTCAGGAATGGTTGAATGGTCGGACTCTTAATCGTCACGATATGTCTGGGAAACAGGTCCAGCAAATTTTGGTCAGAATGCACTTTTCACGCATTCTGCTCAATCAGGCTCTCCAACTAAGTTATACCTATTTGGAGCCGGCGGAGTTGGTGAAGAAGTGGCAAAAAGAAGCGCCCAAGCAATTAGCTGGTAATTCCTACCTGCAATCTATCTGCAGAGAATTGTTGCAGACCACACCGCGTTTCAGACAGGATTTGGCAACCTTTGTCCATGGGGATCTCCACCATAAAAACTGGGTGGAAACGACAAGTGGACTGATTTATTTGACGGACTGGGAAACAGCCTGTGTGACCGATCGGATGTTAGATGTCGCCTTTATATTGACCCATTACATTCCTAGACAGGAATGGGAAGAGTGGCTCAAGGGCTATGGCTACAAGTACAACAGTACGGTTATCAGTAAGATTTATTGGTATGGCCAACTAGGCTTCCTTAACCAAATTTCTAAACAACTTGAAAGTAACAATACCGAGGCGGCGAATCTAGAAATCTATGCCCTGCGGTTATTTAGACAGAATTTTTATAAGTATCAATGAGAGTAAGAAATCGTAAAGGTGCTAGTGAGCTCCTAGCCAATAATCCCCAGTATGTTATCTCCAATCCGGAAGAGTGCAAGGGGAAGTGGGCTGAAATTTTTGGAAACAGCAACCCTATCCACATTGAAGTTGGTTCAGGGAAAGGGCGTTTTGTAACAGGAATGGCTGCACAAAATCCAGATATTAACTACATCGGTATTGATATTCAGATGACGGTTTTGAGTTACGCCTTGGACCGAGTTTTAGAAGCAGGTTTACCAAATATCAAACTCTTGCAGGTGGATGGTTCTAGTTTGACCAATTATTTTGCCCCTGCGGAAATTGATCAGCTCTATCTAAACTTTTCTGATCCATGGCCCAAGAAACGTCATGAGAAACGCCGCTTGACCTACAAGTCTTTCTTGGATACCTATAAGGAAATTCTGCCTGAAAATGGTGAAATTCATTTCAAGACGGACAACCGTGGTCTATTTGAATATAGTTTGGCTAGCTTTTCCCAATACGGCATGGTCTTGAAGCAGGTCTGGCTAGACCTACATGCAGATGGTTTGGAAGGCAATGTTATGACAGAGTATGAGGAAAAATTCTCAAACAAGGGTCAGGTTATCTATCGTGTGGAAGCACAGTTTTAAACAATAAAAGAGGAGGCAGTTCGTACAGGCTGCCTTTTCGCATCGTTTTTCTTGCTATTTTCTCTGGCATGTGCTAGAATGATAGGAGTAAATAAGAAGTATAGGGGGTTGGCGCAAGTCAACCCTTTACCTGTACCTTAATATAACGAAGGAGGTGTCTATGTCATCGATTGTTGATTTGGTCACAGAGGCGATTGCTCCCACCATCCAGCCCCCTTATGAGCTGGTGGATGTGGAATATGGCAAGATGGGTGGAGAGTATGTCCTGTCCATTTTTGTGGATAAGGAGGGTGGCATTTCCCTGCAAGATACGGCAGACTTATCAGAGGTCATCAGCCCACTCCTGGATGGGATTAAACCAGACCCATTTCCAGACCAATACATGTTGGAAGTGACTAGTCCTGGTTTGGAGCGTCCTTTGAAAACGGCGGCAGCTGTTGAGCAGGCGGTTGGAAAATACATCAATGTCAAGCTCTATCAGGCTATTGACAAGGTAAAAGTTTTTGAGGGGACCCTCTTGTCTTTTGATGGGACTGATTTGGTTCTAGAATATATGGACAAGACCCGTAAAAAAGAAGTAACCATTCCTTATCAGACTGTTGCCAAAGCCCGTTTGGCTGTTAAGATTTAATAGATTGATTTTTTAAGAAAGGACCTTTTGAAGTCAAAAGGAAAACAAGATGAGTAAAGAAATGCTAGAAGCCTTCCGAATTTTAGAGGAAGACATGGGGATTAACAAGGTTGATATTATCGAAGCAGTGACAGAGTCGCTCCGCTCAGCCTACAAACGTCGCTATGGCCAATCAGAGTCAGCTGTTATTGAGTTTGACGAGAAGAAAGGCGATTTCCACGTATTTACGGTTCGTGAAGTCGTAGATGAAGTCTTTGATAGCCGTTTGGAAATCAGCCTCAAGGATGCCTTGGCGATTTCATCTGCCTACGAAATGGGCGATAAAATCAAATTCCCAGAAGATCCTGCTGAATTCGGTCGTGTGGCGGCCCAGTCAGCCAAACAGACCATCATGGAAAAAATGCGCAAGCAAAAGCGTGCTATTACCTACAATACCTACAAGGAACATGAAAATGAAATCATGTCTGGTACGGTGGAACGGTTCGACAACCGCTTCATCTATGTCAACTTGGGAACTATTGAGGCACAATTGTCCAAGCAGGACCAGATTCCTGGTGAGGTTTTCCAATCCCACGACCGCATTGAAGTTTATGTTTATAAGGTCGAGGACAATGGTCGCGGTGTCAACGTTTTTGTGAGCCGTAGTCATCCAGAAATGATCAAACGCCTGATGGAGCAGGAGATTCCTGAAGTCTACGATGGTACCGTTGAAATCATGAGCGTGTCTCGTGAGGCAGGTGACCGGACCAAGGTTGCTGTTCGTAGCCACAATCCAAACGTGGACGCTATCGGTACAATCGTTGGTCGTGGTGGTTCAAATATCAAGAAAATTACGAGCAAGTTTCACCCAGCTCGCTACGATGCTAAGAACGACCGTATGGTGCCTGTTGAGGAAAACATCGACGTTATCGAGTGGGTGCCAGATGAGGCAGAATTCATCTACAATGCTCTCGCGCCTGCTGAAGTAGACCAAGTTCTCTTTGACACAGAAGATGGTAAGCACGCGACAGTCGTTGTACCAGATGATAAATTGTCACTTGCAATCGGTCGTCGTGGTCAAAACGTCCGCCTGGCGGCTCACCTGACTGGTTTCCGTATTGATATCAAGTCAGCTTCAGAGTATGAAGCTATTGAAGCAGCTCAATATGCAGCGGCAGAATTTGAAACAGAAATTGTCGAAGAAACGTCCGAAGAAGTAGAATAAGATTCAAGGAGCAACCATGGCAAAAGCTAGAAAAATACCCTTGCGCAAGTCTGTGGTGTCCGGTGAAATCATCGACAAACGGGATTTGCTCCGCATTGTAAAAAATAAAGAGGGCCAGGTTTTCATTGACCCGACTGGTAAGGCAAATGGCCGTGGTGCCTACATCAAGCTGGATAATGATGAGGCGGCCCAGGCTAAGAAACGTCAGGTTTTCAACCGTTCCTTCAGTATGGAAGTGTCAGAAGAATTTTATGATGAATTGATTGCCTATGTCGACCACAAGGTCAAGAGGAGAGAGCTTGGACTCGAATAAGAAGCAAAAAATCTTAAATTTACTGGGCTTGGCCCAACGGGCAGGTCGCCTGATTTCAGGGGAAGAATTGGTCGTTGATGCCATTCGCAAGCAGCAGGCAAAATTGGTCTTTTTAGCCAATGATGCTGCCGGAAATTTAAGCAAAAAAATAACAGATAAAAGTCATACCTATCAAGTAGAAGTTGTAACCGCGTTTTCAACGCTGGAATTGAGTGCAGCTGTCGGCAAGGCTAGAAAGGTGCTTGCAGTGACAGACGCTGGATTTACAAAGAAGATGAGGTCTATTATGGAATAGAACAGGAGGACAAGGCATTGTCTAAGAAGAGATTGAATGAAATCGCCCGAGAATTGGGTGTAAGCAGTAAGGAAGTAGTGTCCAAGGCTCAAGAATTGGGTTTTGATGTCAAAAGCCATGCTTCGAGTGTTGATGAAGCAGGAGCTAAGCGAATTGCAGATAGTTTTTCAGCTAAAAAGCCGGAGGCGCCCAAACCAGCTCCCGTACAGGCTGAGAAAGTTGTAGAAAAGCCAAAGGTGGCAGAACAAAAGGTGGAGACACCGAAAGCTGAAAAACCAGTTGAAGCAAAAACTGTCAGCCAAGAGGTTAGCAAGCCAGCTCCACCGGTTCGTCGTCCACAGAGCCGTAACTTCAAGGCAGAACGTGAGGCGCGTGCCAAGGAGCAAGCGGCCAAACGTGCCCAAGGTGGACAAGGGAAAGGCCGTCGTGACAACCGTCAAAGTGGCCAAGTTGGTCAAGGCAACAACCGCAACGATCGCCGTGATTTCCGTGGTAACCAAGGGGGCAATGACCGTAAGGAAAACCGCTTTGGAGACCGTCGCGACAGTCGTGACAACCGCCGCCAAGACAATCGCGGAGGAAATGGTAGCTTTAATCGGAGCGACCGTCGTCAGGAGGAAGTGGTTCGTCCAGCTGCTCCTAAGATTGATTTCAAGGCCCGTGCAGCAGCTTTGAAAGCTGAGCAGAACGCAGAATACGCTAAGACAAGCGAGGAGCGTTTCTTGCAGGCTAAGGCAGCTAAAGATCAGCCTAAGAAGCCTAAGGAAATCAAATTTGAAGAGCTGGTTGTGGAAACAAAACCAATCGCTGAAACCAAACCTGCTTCAGTCCCAACTGCGGTAGCGGAAAGTACAGTCGATACGCGTCGTAAAAAACAAGCTCGACCAGACAAGAAACGTGACTTTAATAGTGACGAAGAAGATGGTCCACGGAAACAACAAAGAAATCGAAATAGTCAAAATCAAGTGAGAAATCAAAGAAATAGTAACTGGAATAACAACAAGAAAAACAAAAAAGGTAAGAATAACCAACCTGTCAAGCCTGTCACAGAGCGCAAGTTCCACGAATTGCCGACAGAATTTGAATACACAGCTGGCATGACCGTTGCAGAAATTGCAAAACGGATCAAACGTGAACCTGCCGAAATCGTCAAGAAACTCTTCCTCATGGGTGTTATGGCAACTCAAAACCAATCTCTGGATGGCGATACCATTGAACTCCTTATGGTTGATTATGGTATTGAAGCCAAGGAGAAGGTTGAAGTGGACAATGCAGACATCGAGCGTTTCTTTGTAGAAGAGGGCTACCTAAATGAAGAGGAAATGGTTGAACGTCCGCCTGTTGTTACCATCATGGGTCACGTTGACCACGGTAAAACAACGCTTTTGGATACCTTGCGTAATTCTCGTGTGGCGACAGGCGAGGCTGGTGGTATCACCCAGCATATCGGTGCCTACCAGATTGAGGATGCTGGCAAGAAAATTACCTTCTTGGATACGCCAGGACACGCGGCCTTTACCTCTATGCGTGCCCGTGGTGCTTCTGTTACCGACTTGACCATCCTTGTTGTAGCGGCGGACGACGGTGTTATGCCACAGACCATCGAGGCAATCAACCACTCTAAGGCTGCCAATGTCCCAATTATTGTTGCTATCAACAAGATTGATAAACCAGGTGCCAATCCAGAGCGTGTAATCGGTGAATTGGCAGAGCAGGGTGTAATCTCAACAGCTTGGGGCGGCGAGTCTGAATTTGTTGAAATCTCAGCCAAGTTCAACCAAAACATCGACGAACTCTTGGAAACGGTGCTTCTTGTAGCGGAAATCCAAGAGCTCAAGGCTGATCCCACTGTTCGTGCCATCGGTACGGTTATCGAGGCTCATTTGGATAAAGGAAAAGGTGCGGTTGCGACCCTCTTGGTTCAACAAGGTACTCTTAATGTCCAAGATCCGATCGTTGTCGGCAATACCTTCGGTCGTGTTCGTGCTATGACCAACGACCTCGGTCGTCGTGTCAAGGTTGCAGGACCATCAACACCTGTTTCGATTACTGGTCTTAACGAGGCGCCAATGGCGGGTGACCATTTCGCGGTCTATGAAGATGAAAAATCTGCGCGTGCAGCAGGTGAAGAACGTGCCAAACGTGCCCTTCTCAAACAACGTCAGGCTACGCAACGTGTCAGTCTTGAAAACCTCTTTGATACTCTTAAAGCCGGTGAAGTCAAGTCTGTTAACGTGATTATCAAGGCAGACGTGCAAGGTTCGGTTGAGGCCTTGGCATCATCTCTTCAAAAAATTGAAGTCGAAGGTGTCCGTGTCAATATCGTTCACTCTGCAGTCGGTGCCATCAATGAGTCAGACGTGACTCTTGCAGCAGCGTCGAATGCTTTGATTGTCGGTTTCAACGTTCGTCCAACGGCAGAAGCGCGCCAGCAGGCAGAAACTGACGATGTTGAAGTGCGTCTCCACAGCATTATCTACAAGGTTATCGAGGAAATGGAAGATGCCATGAAGGGTATGCTGGATCCTGAGTACGAAGAAAAAATTATTGGTGAAGCAGTTATCCGTGAGACCTTCAAGGTATCCAAAGTTGGTACCATCGGTGGATTTATGGTTATCCGTGGTAAGGTTACCCGTGATTCAAGCGTCCGCGTTATCCGTGACGGTGTCGTTGTCTTCGACGGTAAATTGTCTAGTTTGAAACATTACAAGGACGATGTCAAGGAAGTCGGAAATGCCCAAGAGGGTGGTCTCATGATCGAAAACTTCAATGACATCAAGGTAGATGATACCATCGAAGCTTACATTATGGAAGAAATTAAGAAATAATAAGCAAGTAAGAAGTTGGAAAGGCAACCTCTTCGCTTTATAAGGAAATAGAAAGGAGTTCCTATGGCAAATCATTTTCGTACAGATCGCGTAGGGATGGAAATCAAGCGCGAAGTCAATGAGATTTTGCAAAAGAAAGTCCGTGATCCACGTGTGCAGGGCGTGACCATTACAGATGTACAGATGGTCGGTGACTTGTCCATGGCCAAGGTTTACTACACCATTATGAGTAATCTGGCTTCGGACAATCAAAAGGCTCAAACTGGTCTGCAAAAAGCGACAGGAACCATCAAACGGGAATTGGGGCGTAAGTTGACTCTCTACAAGATTCCTGATTTGGTCTTCGAAAAGGACCAATCCATTGAATACGGCAACAAGATTGATGAGATGTTGCGAGCTTTGGATAAGAAAGATTAAGCTAATCCCCTGTATTCACAGTTTGGCACCTGAGAGAAGGCTAGTTTTTCTCGAAATACAGTCAGTATTCCATCTCAACCGACCTTGAGTAGAAAAAAACTATTTCTTGTCTAAAGGGACCTTACTTGTGAATACAGTTTCTAGAATCGGGTAGAAATACCTGATTTTTTCTTTTAAATGGCTATAAAAACCTAAAAAAATATATACTTTTCTAAAAATAGTAAATTTTCTGATAATTGTTGAAATTTGGCAAACAATTCGGTATAATAAATATAATTACAGTGTAAAGAGGAATTTATGGCAACATTATTAGAAAAAACACGGAATATTACGTCGATTTTAAAGCGTTCCGAAGAACAATTGGCAGAAGAACTGCCTTATAACGCGATTGCAGACCACCTGTCTGCAATTATCGACTGTAATACTTGTATTATCAATGCGGAAGGAGAAATCCTTGGCTACCACATGAACTACAAGACCAATAATGATCGTGTGGAAGAATTTTATGTCAATAAGCAATATCCGGAAGAGTATGTTAAGGCCATTGCGCAAGTTTATGACACGCAGGTCAACTTGCCGGTGGAGAGTGAATTGACAGCTATTCCGGTTGAGTCTCGTTCGACCTATCCAAATGGTTTGACGACCATTGCACCAATTCACGTGACGGGTATTCGTTTTGGTTCGTTGATTATTTGGCGCAATGATGAGCAGTTCCACGATGATGATTTGATTTTGGTGGAGATTGCGGCGACGGTGGTTGGTATCCAGTTGCTCAACTTCCAGCGGGAAGAGGATGAGAAGAATATTCGTCGTCGGGCAGCGGTCAATATGGCGGTCAATACGCTTTCTTACTCAGAAATGAAGGCTGTAGCTGCGATTTTGGGTGAGTTGGATGGCAATGAAGGTCAGTTGACGGCCTCTGTCATTGCAGACCGTATCGGTATTACTCGTTCGGTGATTGTCAATGCTCTTCGTAAGCTGGAGAGTGCTGGTATTATTGAAAGCCGTTCTCTGGGTATGAAGGGGACTTATTTGAAAGTTCTGATTCCTGCTATTTTTGATGAGATTAAAAAACGTGACTACTAAGATGACAAAAGCACTGATTTCGATTGATTATACGGTTGATTTTGTAGCGGACGATGGCAAATTGACAGCTGGTAAGCCTGCTCAAGCTATTGCAGACCGAATTGCGCAAGTGACCCAAGAAGCCTTTGACCGTGGGGACTATATTGTCTTTGCCATTGATGGGCATGAGGTGGACGACGATTTGCATCCAGAAAGCAAGCTCTTCCCACCGCATAATATCATGGGCACCAGTGGTCGTGATTTGTATGGTCCCCTGGCGGATTTTTATGCTGAATATCAGAACCATGCACGTGTGCGTTGGATGGACAAACGCCATTATTCAGCCTTTTCTGGAACGGATTTGGATGTTCGTTTGCGGGAAAGAAGGATTGATACGGTGGTTTTGACGGGTGTTTTATCCGATATTTGTGTGCTCCATACTGCCATTGATGCTTATAACAAAGGTTATAAGATTGAAGTCATTTCTTCAGCAATTGCGGCTTTGACGGAGGAAAAACATCAATTCGCCCTCAACCATCTGCAGCATGTGCTCGGTGCGACCATTATTGACTAGTGATTCTGACCAGCCAATCAGGCTGGTTTTTCCATGCCTAAAAGCTGACAAATGAGGTTATTTGGTTCTTTGTCCTCTTTCTAAAGTATGGTATAATGAGAAGATGAATTTCCAATAGGAGGAAGGTAAGTATGAAGATTTCTGAGACTGAGGTGCGTCACGTTGCCAAGCTGTCTAAGCTGGAATTTACAGACCAGGAAACGGCGGAATTTGCGACGACCTTGAGCAAGATTGTTGATATGGTTGAGTTGTTAAATGAGGTGGATACGACAGGTGTGCCAGTGACGACTACCATGGCAGACCGGAAAAATGTCTTGCGTGCCGATGTGGCAGAGCAGGGTGAAAGTCGTGAGGATTTGTTCAAAAATGTACCTGAAAGTAAAGATTTCTACATCAAGGTACCAGCTATTTTAGACGGGGGAGGAGATGCCTAATGACATGGAATAATAAAACAGTTGATGAATTGCACGACCTCCTGGTCAAAAAAGAGATTTCTGCGGTCGAGTTGACCAAGGCGACGATTGAAGATATTCAGAGCCGAGAAGCTGCTGTGGATGCGTTTTTGAGTATCAATGAAGACAAGGCTTTGGCACAGGCAGCTGCACTCGACCAAAAAGGGATTGATGCTGACAATGTCATGGCCGGTATTCCTTTGGCGGTTAAGGATAATATTTCGACCAAGGGGATTTTGACAACGGCTGCGTCAAAAATGCTCTACAATTATGAGCCGATTTTTGATGCGACGGCTGTTGCTCAGGCCTATGCCAAGGATATGATTGTCATCGGTAAGACCAACATGGATGAATTTGCTATGGGTGGTTCCAATGAAAATTCTGCCTTCAAGCCGACGAAAAATGCCTGGGACCAGACAAAAGTGCCGGGTGGTTCATCAGGTGGTTCTGCGGCAGCTGTTGCGGCTGGTCAAGTTCGCCTGTCCTTGGGTTCAGATACAGGTGGTTCTATTCGCCAGCCTGCGGCCTTTAACGGAATTGTCGGTATTAAGCCAACTTATGGAACGGTTTCTCGTTTTGGTTTGATTGCCTTCGGTAGCTCCTTGGATCAAATTGGTCCTTTCTCTCAGACGGTCAAGGAAAATGCCCAGTTGCTCAACGTCATTGCTGGCCATGATAAGCGTGATGCGACCTCGACAGCTCATGAGATTGCTGACTTTACTAGCAAGATTGGTCAGGACATCAAGGACTTGAAAATCGCTCTTCCAAAAGAAT
The DNA here is from genome assembly GCF_053010325.1 of Streptococcus sp. P25B114. NCBI lineage: Bacteria > Bacillati > Bacillota > Bacilli > Lactobacillales > Streptococcaceae > Streptococcus > Streptococcus sp. P25B114. Next base: position 62,028 of record NZ_JBRKNW010000013.1, read on the forward strand.
ACATGGGCGAAGGGATTGATCCACAGGTCAAGGAAACCATTCTCAAGGCGGCTAAGCACTTGGAAAGCTTGGGGGCAATCATTGAAGAAGTTAGTCTGCCGCATTCTAAGTATGGGGTTGCTGTTTACTACATTGTCGCATCATCAGAGGCCTCTTCTAACTTGCAACGTTTTGATGGTATTCGCTACGGTTTCCGGGCAGAAGATGCGACTAATTTGGAAGAGATCTATGTGAAAACCCGTAGCCAAGGTTTTGGTGAGGAAGTCAAACGCCGGATTATGCTGGGGACCTTCAGCTTGTCATCTGGTTACTATGATGCCTACTTCAAGAAGGCTGGTCAGGTGCGGACCTTGATTATCCAAGATTTTGAGAAGGTCTTTGCAGATTATGATTTGATTTTGGGACCAACGGCGCCAACGGTGGCTTATGGTTTGGGAACCCAGAGCCATGATCCGGTGGCCATGTATTTGGCCGATCTCTTGACCATTCCTGTCAACTTGGCGGGTCTGCCGGGGATTTCGATTCCTGCAGGATTTGTGGAAGGTTTGCCAGTCGGCTTGCAGTTGATCGGTCCAAAATACAGTGAAGAGACCGTTTATCAAGTGGCAGCGGCCTTTGAGGCGACGACGGATTACCACAAGCAACAACCAGTGATTTTTGGAGGTGATAAGTAATGAACTTTGAAACAATTATTGGTCTGGAAGTCCATGTGGAGCTCAATACCAACTCGAAAATTTTCTCACCTTCCAATGCTCATTTTGGTGAGGACGCCAATGCCAACACCAACATTATTGACTGGTCATTTCCAGGTGTTCTTCCGGTATTGAATAAGGGCGTTGTTGATGCGGGGATTAAGGCAGCCTTGGCGCTGAATATGGATATTCACAAGGATATGCACTTTGACCGCAAGAACTATTTCTATCCTGACAATCCCAAGGCCTACCAGATTTCTCAGTTTGACGAGCCAATCGGTTACAATGGTTGGATTGAGATTGAGCTAGAAGACGGATCAACCAAGAAAATTCGTATCGAGCGTGCGCATTTAGAAGAAGATGCAGGTAAAAATACCCACGGGACAGATGGCTACTCTTATGTGGACCTCAACCGTCAAGGAGTGCCACTGATTGAGATTGTATCAGAAGCAGATATGCGTTCGCCTGAAGAGGCCTATGCTTACTTGACCGCCCTTAAGGAAATCATTCAGTACACTGGTATTTCAGATGTGAAGATGGAAGAGGGTTCTATGCGCGTGGATGCCAATATCTCTCTTCGTCCCTATGGCCAAGAAAAATTTGGTACCAAGACTGAGTTGAAAAACCTCAACTCCTTCAACTATGTTCGCAAGGGCTTGCAGCACGAAGTAGAACGTCAGGCCAAAATCTTGCGTTCTGGTGGTCAAATCCAGCAGGAAACTCGCCGTTACGATGAATCTACTGGTGAAACTATTCTCATGCGTGTCAAAGAAGGTTCAGCTGACTACCGTTACTTCCCTGAGCCAGACCTACCGCTCTATGAGATTGATGATGCTTGGATTGAGGAAATCCGTGCCGAGTTGCCAGCCTTCCCACAAGAACGTCGGGCCAACTATATTCAACAGTTGGGCTTGTCAGCCTACGATGCGGGTCAGTTGACTGCGACAAAAGTCTTGTCAGATTTCTTTGAGGCAGCCGTAGCAATCGGTGGCGATGCCAAGCAGGTGTCTAACTGGTTGCAGGGTGAAGTGGCACAATTTCTCAATGCAGAAGGCAAGACCTTGGACCAAATCGGTCTGACACCTGAAAACTTGGTGGAAATGATTGCTCTGATTGCAGACGGCACCATTTCATCTAAGATTGCCAAGAAAGTCTTTGTGCATCTAGCTAAAGAAGGTGGCTCTGCTAAGGCTTACGTTGAGAAAGCTGGCTTGGTACAGATTTCAGACCCAGCGGTCCTCATTCCGATTATCCACCAAGTCTTTGCGGATAACGAGGCAGCCGTAGCTGACTTCAAGTCCGGCAAACGCAATGCGGACAAGGCCTTTACAGGTTTCCTTATGAAGGCAACAAAAGGTCAGGCCAATCCACAAGTTGCTCAACAATTACTAGCCCAAGAATTGCAGAAGTTGTTGGATTAAATGAAATAATGAAGAGACTGAAACGGATGTTTTGGTCTCTTTTAATGGCGATAGATATGAAACTTTGAATTTTTCGATGCCCATCCGTCCTTTTTGCTTGTCATTCTAATAAATGGTATAATGAAAGGAATCAGAAAAAGAGGGCATTATGAAATTTACAGATATGAAACTTAAGCCGTCCATCCAGGAGGCTTTGAAAGAGATTAACTTTGTCACGCCGACAGAGGTTCAGGAAAAATTGATTCCTGTGGTGCTATCTGGTCGTGACTTGATTGGAGAATCCAAGACTGGTTCGGGCAAGACCCATACCTTTTTAATTCCGATTTTCCAAAAATTGGACGAAGAGCTGGACCAGGTGCAGACTGTTATCACAGCTCCGTCGCGTGAATTGGCGACCCAGATTTATCAAGCAGCCAAGCAGATGGCAGGGCATTTTCAACCTGAAGTCCGTGTGTCTAACTATGTCGGTGGGACGGATAAAAATCGCCAGATTGACAAATTGCAGGCTGGTCAGCCCCATATCGTTGTCGGAACGCCGGGTCGGATTTACGACTTGGTTCAATCGGGTGATTTGGCTATTCACAAGGCCAAGACCTTTGTCGTTGATGAGGCGGATATGACCTTGGACATGGGCTTTTTGGAGACGGTGGATAAGATTGCTGGGAGCCTGCCGAAAGATTTGCAATTCATGGTCTTTTCCGCGACCATTCCGCAAAAGCTCCAGCCTTTCTTGAAAAAATACCTGTCCAATCCTGTCATGGAACAAATCAAGACCCAGACAGTCATTTCGGATACCATTGAAAACTGGTTGATTTCGACAAAAGGGCGCGACCGCAATGCTCAAATTTTGGAAGCAACCAGGCTCATGCAGCCCTATTTAGCCATGATTTTTGTCAATACCAAGACTCGGGCGGATGAATTGCACAGCTACCTGCTTTCAAATGGATTGCGCGTGGCTAAAATTCACGGAGATATTCCACCTCGTGAACGCAAGCGTATCATGAACCAAGTTAAGAATTTGGATTATCAGTATATCGTAGCAACAGACTTGGCGGCTCGTGGGATTGATATTGAAGGAGTCAGCCATGTCATCAACGATGCCATTCCGCAGGACTTGTCCTTCTTTGTTCACCGGGTCGGTCGGACAGGACGCAATGGTTTGTCAGGTATTGCCATTACCCTTTATCAACCGAGCGATGATGCCGATATTCGTGAGTTGGAAAAACTCAATATCAAGTTCTTGCCCAAAGAAATGAAGGACGGCGAATTTGTCGATACCTATGACCGTGATCGTCGTGTTCAACGTGAAAAGACACGTGAGAAATTGGACATCGAGATGATTGGTCTGGTCAAGAAGAAGAAAAAGAAAATCAAGCCGGGCTATAAGAAGAAAATCCAGTGGACGGTGGACGAAAAACGTCGTAAGACCAAGCGAGTGGAAGCGCGTGCTAAGGGGCGTGCAGAACGCAAAGCTAAGCGTCAAACCTTTTAAGAGTTAGCAGAGGGAGACCGATGTTACAATCAATATTAAGTAACTATTTGCAAGGACTACTCATTGCCACAATTATTGTGGTATTGCTGAGCTTGATTTGGTTTCTAATTCGAGCTTTAAAAAATCGAGATAAGACCTATCAAGAACGCCAAGAATTTTTATATGATTTATTGCTCATTAACATTATGACCATCCCTATTTTAGCTTTTGGAATCGTGGCCATTTTGTTAATGCTGAAGGCATAGAAGGAAGAAAGAATGTACGATACAATTGTCATTGGTGCAGGTCCTGCAGGCATGACCGCCGCACTTTATGCAGGACGGAGCAATCTCAAGGTTGCCCTCCTAGAACGCGGTATTTATGGCGGCCAGATGAACAATACCGCTGAGATTGAAAACTATCCAGGCTACGACCATATTTCTGGACCAGCCTTGGCTGAAAAGATGTTTGAGCCCCTGGAAAAATTCGGTGTGGACCATATTTTCGGGACCCTCATCCGTATTGAAGAAGATGGACCTGTTAAAAAAGTGATTACCGAAGATGGCGTTTTGGAGACCAAGACGGTTGTCCTAGCCATGGGTGCCAAACACCGTCTGCTGGGAGTTCCAGGTGAAGATACCTACAACAGTCGCGGGGTTTCCTACTGCGCGGTCTGTGACGGAGCCTTCTTCCGTCAGCAAAAACTTTTGGTTGTCGGAGGGGGAGATTCTGCCGTGGAAGAGGCACTTTTCCTGACCCAATTTGCAGAGTCTGTGACCATCGTTCACCGCAGAGATCAGCTACGTGCCCAAAAAGTTATCCAAGACCGAGCTTTTGCCAATGAAAAAATTAAATTCATCTGGGACAGTGTTGTCGAGGAAATCAAAGGAGATGACCTGCGCGTGCAAAGCGTGGTTATCAAGAATGTCAAGACTGAAGAATTGTCAGAGCTTGAATTTGGCGGAGTCTTTGTCTATGTAGGGCTGGATCCGATGACTGAAAGCGTTGCGGATTTGGGTATTACCGATGAGGCTGGCTGGGTTGTGACCAATGAAAAAATGGAAACCAGCAAGTATGGCATCTATGCCATCGGCGACATTCGCCAAAATCAGCTCCGTCAGATTGCGACGGCTGTTGGAAATGGTGCAGTAGCTGGACAGGAAGTCTACAACTACATTACAGAACACGCTGAATAGGAGGGCTTATGTTTCACATTTACGATATTCAGAAAAATCCAGACGGTATTTCTTTTGAGAAAACACTGGATTTGACCCAGGAAGTTCAGGGGCGTTCCAGCGAGGTTTTGGACCTATCGCCTGTCCAGGTGTCTGGTCGTGTCCATTTTGAGGCGGGGATCTTTTTCCTAGATTACCAGATGACCTACGACATTACCCTGGCTTCTAGCCGTTCGCTCCAGCCAGTGGTCTTACGTCGTGAGGAGCAGGTCAACGAACTCTTTGTGGCCAATGAAGCTGCTCTCAAGGACCAGGATTTGATTGACGAAGATATGGTTTTTGTGGTGGAAGAGGACTGCATTGTCCTAGAAGAAAGTGTCGCAGACAACATTATTCTCAACATTCCTATCAAGGTTTTGACGCCAGAAGAAGAGGCTGGGCAGGATTTGCCGTCGGGCCAATCTTGGACCCTGATGACCGAGGATGATTTCCAACAGGAAGCCCAGGAAAAGAAAGAGGCTAATAGTCCATTTGCTCAATTGCAGGGCTTGTTCGATGAGTGAAAAAGCTAGTGAAAGATTCAGAAAAATGTCGGAAGGTTAAATTATCAGAAAATTCTTGCCACTAGACTCTTTTCGGTGTATAATAGAAGATAGTAATTATAGGAGTTAGTATACATGACAAAAGCAAACTTTGGTGTAGTAGGGATGGCCGTTATGGGTCGTAACCTTGCTCTTAACGTTGAATCACGTGGTTACACAGTAGCCATTTACAACCGCTCTGCTGATAAGACAGAAGATGTGGTAGCTAGCAACCCAGGCAAAAACTTGGTACCAAGCTATGATGTGGAAAGTTTTGTCGCATCTATCGAAAAACCACGCCGTATCATGCTCATGGTTCAAGCAGGGCCTGGTACAGATGCAACTATTCAATCTCTCTTGCCACACTTGGATGAAGGCGACATTTTGATTGATGGCGGAAATACCTTCTACGAAGATACCATTCGCCGTTCAAAAGAATTGGCAAATTCAGGCATCAATTTCATCGGTACAGGTGTGTCCGGTGGTGAAAAAGGTGCCCTTGAAGGTCCGTCTATCATGCCTGGTGGTCAAAAAGAAGCCTACGAATTGGTAGCAGATGTCTTGGAAGAGATTTCAGCAAAAGCACCAGAAGATGGAGCACCATGTGTGACTTATATCGGTCCAGACGGTGCAGGTCACTATGTAAAAATGGTCCACAACGGTATCGAGTATGGCGACATGCAGTTGATTGCTGAGTCTTATGACCTCATGCAACACTTGCTCGGTTTGTCAGTAGATGAAATGGCTGACATCTTCACTGAGTGGAACAAGGGTGAATTGGATAGCTACTTGATTGAAATCACAGCTGACATTTTGAAACGCAAGGATGACCAAGGTCAAGATGGTCCAGTTGTTGACTACATCATGGACGCAGCCGGTAACAAGGGGACTGGTAAATGGACTAGCCAGTCATCACTTGACTTGGGCGTACCATTGTCCTTGATTACAGAATCTGTATTTGCCCGTTATATCTCAACCTACAAGGATGAGCGTGTGGCAGCTAGCAAGGTCCTTCCAAAACCAGCACCATTTGCCTATGACGGCGATAAGGCTGAATTGGTGGAGAAAATCCGTCAAGCCCTTTACTTCTCAAAAATCATGTCTTATGCACAAGGTTTTGCGCAATTGCGCGTAGCGTCTAAAGAAAATAACTGGAACTTGCCATTTGGCGAAATCGCTAAAATCTGGCGTGCAGGTTGTATCATCCGTGCTCGTTTCTTGCAAAAGATTACCGATGCTTATGGACGTGATGAAGATTTGGCAAACTTGCTCTTGGATGAATACTTCCTTGACGTAACAGCTAAGTACCAACAAGCTGTCCGTGACGTTGTTGCCTTGGCAGTTCAAGCAGGTGTTCCTGTGCCAACCTTCTCAGCAGCCATTACTTACTTTGACAGCTACCGCGCTGAGAACTTGCCAGCAAACTTGATCCAAGCACAACGCGACTATTTTGGTGCCCACACTTACAACCGTAAGGACAAAGAGGGTGTCTTCCACTATGATTGGTATAGCGAAAAATAAATAATAGAAGTAGGGCGTGCAAGCGCCCTTCTTTCTGACTGAAATGGTCTTGAAACTTTCGATTAGATAAGGATATTATGGCTAAGAAAATTTTGATTGCAGGTCGTGAGCGCAATCTCTCGCATTTTGTTTCCATGGAATTGCAGAAGAAGGACTATTTGGTGGACTATGCTTCTACTGGCCAGGAGGCTTTGTCCTTGGCGCATGAGACGGATTTTGATTTGATTCTCATGAGTTTTCAGCTGTCAGATATGTCCAGTAAGGAATTATCCACGCAGTTATTAGCTATCAAACCTGCATCCGTCCTGATTGTGGCTATTGATTCGGCAGATGTGGATGAGCATGGTGAGGAAGTCTTGTCCTATGCGGTTTCCTATGTGGTCAAGCCCTTTGTCATCAGCGAATTGGTCGAGCAGATTTCAGCTATTTTCCGTGGTCGGGATTTTATTGACAATCATTGTACTCAGGTTCCCTTGCAGGCTGCTTATCGAGATTTGAAAATCGATTTTCAAAATCGCACGGTATCCCGTGGAGATGAGCTGATTAACCTGACTCGTCGAGAGTACGATCTCCTGGCGACACTGATGAATAGTCCTGAGCCTGTCACTCGCGAACAATTGTTAGAGCGGGTTTGGAAATACGAGGCGACATCATCGGAAACCAATGTGGTAGATGTCTATATCCGCTATCTGCGTGGGAAATTGGATGTAGCTGGAAAACCGTCCTATATCAAGACAGTTCGCGGTGTTGGATATGCCATGCGTGACTAAGTAAGAAAGGCTTGTCCTTTCTTTTTTGCTGGGCTTGTGTTAGTATTGTTAGTAAGAAATCTAAGGAGTAATTATGAATTCGTCGTTTAAAGAAAAGGCCTTGCTGATTTTATTGGCGGGTGCAATCCTCTTAGCTGTCCTTAATTGGTCGGCCTTGTACGCTATTATTAAGCTTGTCCTAGCAAGTATGAACTCTCTCTTCATTGGAGCAATCATTGCTTTCATCTTAAATGTACCTATGAAAAAGCTGGAAGTGCAGCTTGAAAAGGTCGCTTTTTTGAAAAAATCCAGCCGTAGTTTGGCCATTGTAGGGGTCCTCATTGCCTTTGTGATGATTGTGACAGGTTTGGTTCTGATTGTTTTGCCAACCCTGACCAAGACAGTTTCAGAGCTAGTAACGGTCAGCAGGACGGCTATTCCAAAATCGGTCACAGCCCTTACGGATTTTCTGGAGTCCAATGGCTTCTTGTCTGGTCAGATTGGTGACCAGATTGCAGGTTTTATTGAACAATTTAGGAATCTAGACTTTATTTCTAGTATTGTCACTCCGGTTCTGTCTCATCTGGTATCCAATGTTACAGGCATTTTTTCCAACACAATGACCCTGGTTATGGCCTTTTTCTTCACTTTGGCTATCCTGGGAAGCAAGGAACATCTGCAGTCCATGACGGGGAAACTCTTGCAGGCTACTCTGCCACAGAAAGCAGTTCGTCTGATCAACTACGTCGGGGAAGTTGTGATAGATACCTATGATAAATTCTTGATGAGCCAAATTGTAGAGGCCGTTATTATTGGGGTCCTGGTCTTTGTCAGCTATGGACTTTCTGGTATCCCCTATGCTAGCATGGCCGGTATTTTGGCAGGGGTCCTATCCTTCGTTCCCTATATCGGTCCATTTACAGCCTGCCTGATTAGTGCCCTCTTTGTGGCGGTACAAAATCCTTTGTTGGCTCTGTGGTCTATTGTTCTCTTCCAAATCATTCAATTGATTGAGGGTAATGTCATCTATCCGCGCGTAGTTGGACAGTCGGTTGGTCTGCCAACCCTCTTCACCCTGGCTGCAGCCCTGATTGGTGGAAATTTGTTTGGCCTTCTAGGAATGGTCTTCTTCACACCAATTTTTGCGGTCATTTACCGTCTGGTCAGGGAATGGGTTCACCATCGCCTGGATGACCAGATTGAAAGTACTTAGGAAAGCGTGCTTATCGCTTTCTTTTATTTTTGATTATTTTATGCTATACTGAAGTGATAAAAGCAAAGTAGGAGAAAGAGTATGCGTTGTCCAAAGTGTCAGAGTTTGAAGTCAAATGTTGTTGATAGTCGCCAGGCAGAAGATGGGAATACCATCCGTCGTCGCCGTTCCTGTGACCAATGCGGTCAGCGTTTTACCACCTATGAGCGAATTGAGGAAAAAACACTAGTAGTTGTTAAAAAAGACGGCACCCGTGAGCAATTTTCGAGAGAGAAAATCTTTAATGGCATTATTCGTTCGGCTCAGAAACGTCCAGTATCAACCGGTGATATTGATCAGGTGGTCAATCGAATAGAACAAAAGGTTCGCGCCCAAAATGATAGCGAAGTAGAAAGTGACTTTATCGGCAATTTGGTCATGGAAGAATTGGTTGAACTAGATGAAATCACTTATGTACGCTTTGCCTCTGTCTATCGCTCTTTCAAAGATGTTGGTGAGTTAGAAAACTTGCTCAAGCAGATGATTTCTAAGGGGTCAAAAGTGAAACCAGGTGCCAAAGATGAAACCAAATGATCCCTTTACCTATCTGAAAGCTGGGAATTTTGCACCTGATGTAATCAGTCTGAGCAAATGTTACCAGCCCATCATCGGTTTGGATGCGCTAGCGCTGTATTACTATTTATATAGTTTTGGTGACTCGGGGCAGGGGCGTTACCAATGGACTAGCATTCTAAATCACATGAATGTTGGCTTTCATCGCTTGCAGCAGGCGCTGGATATTCTGTCAGCAGTGGGTCTGTTGAAGATTTATCAGCTTGACGAGACTAGGGGCCTAGAGCTAATGCCTCCTTTAAGTGTCGGAGAATTTTTAGGCAAGCCCTTGTATCGGCATCTTCTTGAGCAAAGAATTGGCGAGGTTTCTGTGGAGAATCTCATACCCGCTAGCCCTAGCCAGGATAAGAATGTTTCCAAATCTTTCTCAGACGTTTTTGATGTGGAAGGACATATTTCTCCTGTAGCTAAGAGTAAGAGGGACTTTGACTGGTCAGCCTTCAAGGCTATGATGGCCAAGGACCAGCTACGATTTCAGGATGAGACGGACGATGTGATTGCTCTTAGTCACATAGCAGAGCGGTCCGGCTGGACCTGGTTGGAAACCTATCACAAGGTCAAGGAAACGGCTATCGGCCAGGTTATTTCGACCAAACGACTGTCACAGTCAGACCAAGCCTCCGCTAAACAAACGAGTGGGCTCACAGACCAGGAAAAAATCATCGTTCGTGAGGCCAAGTCCAAGTCTAGTCTGGAATTTTTGGTCTTCATTAAGGAACAAAGAAAGGCAGCAGTGACCCAGTCGGAGCGCAAGTGCCTGACAGATTTGGCTCAAATTGGTCTCTTGGATGAAGTTATCAATGTCCTTGTTCTTTACACTTTTAATAAGGTGGATTCGGCCAATCTCAATGAAAAATACGCCCTCAAGTTGGGCAATGATTTTTCCTATAAGGGGATTGGAAATGCAGAGGCAGCTGTCCTTTATCTGAGGGAATTGAAAGCAGGAAACAACAAGAAGGCAAGTGTCCTGAACAAGCAAGTGTCAGCAACTAATGTGCCGGACTGGAGCAAGGAAGAAGTTAAGCAAGAGCAAACGAGAGAAGGACAGGCCCAACTAGCCGCCCTCTATCGCGAATTGGAAGAAATGGAAACACAAGGAGGTGGCTGATGAAATCAGTGCAAGACAGGCTGTCACAAACAGCCAACTCTAGTCGCAAGTCCTATCAAGAACTCTACCAGGAGATTGTAGCGGATGCAGATGTGGCTGACTTTATAAAAGAACAAGGTTTGACACAGCAGGAAATTACCTTGTCTATTTCCAAATTTTTGGAATATATCAGCCAGCGCGACCAGTTTCTCAAGCAAGACGAAAGTTATATGGCTAAGGGCTACCAGCCTGTTCTCATTATGAATGAGGGCTATGCGGACGTGTCCTATTTGGAAACGGCAGAATTGGTTGAGTATCGTCGTCTGGAAGCTATCAAAAATCGCATTCAGCTCATCAATATGCCAGCCAGTCTGAAAAATGTGACGGTGGCGGACATTGATAAGAACGATGAAAATCGGGTGGAAATCATGTTGGCCATTGCAGATTTTGTCAAACGCTTTGATGAAAAGCCCAAAGGACTCTATATCTACGGTCATTTTGGCATTGGCAAGTCCTATCTCATGGCTTATTTGGCTAATCTCTTGTCTAAAACGCATTTGCAGTCGACCACCATGCTCCATTATCCGACTTTTGTGGTGGATATAAAAAATGCCATCAAAGACGGTTCAGTTAAGGATAAGATTGACGAGATTAAGACCGCTCAAGTTTTGGTCTTGGATGATATTGGGGCTGAGCAACATAGTCCGTGGGTGCGTGACGATGTGCTACAGGTCATTCTTCAATACCGCATGCAGGAAAATCTACCGACCTTCTTTACTTCCAATTTCTCCCTTGATGATTTGGAGCGGCATTTCGCCTCTGGCAAGTCTGGTGATGAAACCTGGCAGGCCAAACGTGTCATGGAGCGCATTCGCTATTTGGCACGAGATTTACACCTGAAAGGGATCAACCGACGATGAATGAAACCATTGATTTGATGCTGGCCCATAGTTCTGTCCGCCGTTTTACAGATGAACCGATTGAGCGGGCGGATTTAGAGGCTATTATCACAGCTGGCCGTGCTGCCTCCAGCTGGAAGAATTTCCAGTCCTACTCAATAATTGTCATCCAGACTGAGGAAAAAAAGCAGGCCCTGTATGATTTGGTGCCCCAACCTGCTATCTTGCAGGCCAAGGCCATTCTGTTTTTCGTCGGCGACCACAATCGTGCCAGCAAGGCAGCGGAACTCCACGGAACCGATTTTGATGCCAAGGGTACGGAAAATCTCTTGATTTCCTCGGTTGATGCGTCTTTGGCTGGTCAGAATGCCCTGCTTGCTGCGGAAAGTCTAGGTTACGGCGGTGTCTTTATCGGCATGATTCGTCATCAGGCTTTGGCAATGGCAGAGCTGTTCAATTTACCAGACTATACCTATCAGATTTTTTGTATTGCACTAGGTCTTCCAGCTCAAGCTCATCCTGTCAAACCGCGTTTGGCGACAGAGGCAATTGTCTTTGAGGAAGAGTATGTCGAGCAGGATATTGAAATCATCAAATCCTACGATCAGATCCAGACAGTATACGCTGGAGACCGCCAGACTGAATTGTGGTCAGAACGGATTGTAGCCCAATTTGGCCAGGCAGAACAAGCTGAAACCAAGGTTATTTTAGAAAAAAATAAATTATTGTAAGAGAAGAGGAGGAGCTATGGCTCTACCAACTATTGCCATCGTGGGACGTCCCAACGTTGGTAAATCAACATTATTTAACCGGATTGCGGGGGAACGCATTTCTATCGTCGAGGATGTGGAAGGTGTGACACGCGACCGTATCTATGCGACTGCTGAATGGCTCAATCGCAAGTTCTCCATCATTGATACTGGAGGAATTGACGATGTAGACGCTCCCTTTATGGAGCAAATCAAGCACCAGGCTGATATTGCTATGAGCGAGGCTGATGTCATTGTCTTTGTCGTGTCTGGAAAAGAGGGTGTGACCGATGCGGATGAGTATGTATCTCGCGTCCTTTACAAGACCAACAAGCCAGTCATTTTAGTTGTCAACAAGGTCGACAACCCAGAGATGCGTAATGAGATTTATGATTTTTATTCGCTTGGACTAGGTGATCCGTATCCTGTGTCATCTGTCCACGGGATTGGTACAGGGGATGTCTTGGATGCTATCATTGAAAACCTACCAAATGAAGAGGTTGAAGAAAATCCAGATATTATCAAGTTCAGCTTGATTGGTCGTCCCAACGTTGGTAAATCCAGCTTGATTAATGCTATTTTGGGTGAAGAGCGCGTGATTGCTTCTCCAGTAGCTGGAACGACTCGTGATGCCATTGATACGCACTTTACAGACCCAGAAGGTCAAGAATTTACCATGATTGATACGGCAGGGATGCGTAAGTCTGGTAAGGTTTATGAAAATACCGAGAAATATTCAGTCATGCGTGCCATGCGTGCCATCGACCGTTCAGATGTGGTCCTCATGGTCATCAATGCCGAAGAAGGTATTCGTGAGTATGACAAACGCATCGCAGGCTTTGCCCATGAAGCTGGTAAAGGAATGATTATCGTTGTCAACAAGTGGGATACGCTTGAAAAAGACAATCATACTATGAAGAAATGGGAAGACGATATCCGCGACCAATTCCAGTATTTGTCTTACGCACCGATTATCTTTGTATCGGCCTTGACCAAGCAACGCTTGCATAAGTTGCCTGAGATGATCAAGGCCATTAGCGAAAGCCAGAATACCCGTATTCCGTCGGCTGTTCTTAACGATGTCATCATGGATGCCATTGCCATTAACCCAACACCGACCGACAAGGGCAAACGCTTAAAAATTTTCTATGCGACCCAGGTTGCGACCAAGCCACCTACCTTTGTGGTCTTTGTCAACGAAGAAGAGCTCATGCACTTCTCCTACATGCGTTTCTTGGAAAATCAAATTCGCAAAGCCTTTGTTTTTGAAGGAACGCCGATTCATCTGATCGCACGGAAACGGAAATAACACACATGAGAGGACCTCTTGGTCTTCTTTTTTGCTTAAAACCCAATTTTCCTTATTGACAATTGACTCTTTAGCTGATAGAATAATCAAGCTATCATTTGAAGCATTTGTTGATCAGGCTTTTAGAACCTAGCCGATGAAAAATAATTTTAAAATTTTTGAAAAAAGCTATTGACAGTATTAGATATAGATGATAGAATAATGAAGTTGTCTCGCGAGGGACTGTTTGCGAAGTAGAAACGAAAAAAGTTTCAAAAAGTAGTTGACAGGAAATCAGGGATGTGATATACTGATATAGTTGTCGCGAGAGACGATAAGACCTTTGAAAATTAAAGAAGACGAACCAAACGTGCAGGGTGATTTATAGAAATATAAATCGTCAATGACAAAAAAACAATAAACGGATAAGCCAGAGTGCTTAGTCGGACAAACTAATTTTAATGAGAGTTTGATCCTGGCTCAGGACGAACGCTGGCGGCGTGCCTAATACATGCA